>JAGOPQ010000008.1 GCA_017991915.1 Minisyncoccota bacterium
TTTTTGGTAAAAGCGAAAAGTTTGATGAAGCTTATAAATCTATTTTTGAAAAATTAAAAGAAAAAAAACTCGAATTGGTGTACGAAGAAATTGAGAAACCAATTATACCAGTAGTGAGAGCCATGTCCGAGCACGGCATTATGATAGATAAAAAATATTTTCAAGAACTTTCCAGCGAATACCACAAAGAACTAGACAAGCTTACTCAAAAAATATACAAAATGGCGGGGATGGAATTTAATATTAATTCACCAAAACAATTAGGAGAGGTGCTTTTTGAAAAGCTGGGAATGAAAACCAAATCCAAAAGAAAAGAGAGCGGATCTTTTTCCACCAAGGTTTCGGTGCTTGAAGAGCTAGAAGAGGGGAACCCTATTATCAAGGAAATTATGGCTTATCGAGAATTGCAGAAGCTACTATCTACATATATTGACGTTATTCCGCAAATGGCTACGGCAGATGACAGGCTCCACGCCAAATTTACCCAGAACGGTTCTACTACCGGTAGGTTTTCTTCCACAGATCCGAATTTGCAAAATTTACCGATAAAGACAGAGTTGGGGCGACGGATTCGCAGTGCTTTCGTGGCTGAAAAAGGTTCCAAGCTCGTGGCTTTTGATTATAGTCAGATTGAGTTGCGAGTGGCGGCCATGCTATCAGGAGACAAAAGGATGACCCAAATTTTTCACAACCAAGAAGACATTCATACCGGAGTAGCGTCTTTTGTTTTTGGGGTGCCACTTGAAAAAGTAGATAGTGAAATGCGTCGACAGGCCAAAGTGATCAACTTCGGTATCATCTACGGCATGGGGGTTACATCATTGAAGAAAAACCTCGGAGGAACTCGCGAAGAAGCGCAAAAGTTTTATGACAATTACTTTGAGCAATTTAGTGGGGTGAAGGATTATCTAGAAGAAGTAAAAAGTTTTGCTGTAAAAAATACTTATACCGAAACTTTGTTTGGTAGACGTAGATATTTTCCAAATATAAATTCCAGAATTCCTTTTTTGAAAAGTATGGCTGAGCGTACTGCCATCAACGCACCCATACAAGGCACAGCAGCCGACATTATCAAGTTGGCCATTAGATATTCTTATGAGGATTTAAAAAAGGCTGGACTCTTGGGCAAGGCTCATTTGGTTTTACAAATTCACGACGAGCTTGTCTACGAAATAGAAGAGAGTGTCTTGGAAAAAGCCAATCGAATCATCAAGGATGCCATGGAGGGTGTCTTGGCTCGATCATATCTACACTACAAAACTGATATACCTCTATCAGTACACTACGGAGCGGGGGACAATCTGGGAGAGGTAAAATAGCTTCATTTGTGCTATGATTTTTAATATATGGAAGTGGAAGCAAAAAAAGAAAATGCCATACAAATGCTATCTAGAAACGCGGTTCACCACGTATTGGCCCACTCGTATTCTTTCTATTTATTCTTGTTTTTAGTCGCTGTTTTTCTAGACACAATGTTCCCGATCCGGATATTCAAGAGTTCCTATATGGTGCCGATGGGTTTTGTTATTTTGATACTAGCATCACTACTAATTCTTTGGGCACAACGTACTTCACGAGATCTGCAAATTCACAATTTAACCAAGGAGACTTTTTGTAAGGGCCCATACTGCTACACTCGAAGTCCTACCCATTGGGGACTGTTCTTTTTGGTTTTTGGTTTTGGGGTTGTAGCGAATGCGGTGTATATAATTATTTTCTCCCTAGTGTCTTTGATTGTGACTCGCGTTTTCTTTTTGAGAAAAGAGGAATCCCTTTTGGCTAGTAAGTACGGTGAGCCGTACTTGGAGTACCAAAAGGAAGTAAAACTTTAGAATACTTTTCTATGTTATATCTTTTTGCAGGCGACGATGCTAAAAATAAACTCAAGTCTTACGATAACTTTATAAAATCTATCCCAAAGGGTACAGAAACTTTTTTTATAAGTTATAACGACTTTGATAAACGAGAGATGGAGCGCTTTTACTCTGGTGGGGGATTGTTCTTTCAGCGTTTTGCGGTTTTCTATGAAAATATTTTTGAACGCGAAGAAGTTTTAAATACAGTTTTAGACAAGTTGAGTGAGATGCATGAATCCGAAAATATTTTTGTATTTTTAGATGGGAAGCAAAATAAGCCAGTACTTGATGCCTTTAAAAAAGCTCGAGCCGAACTAAATATATTTGAATTACCCAAAGAAAAAAAGGAAAAATTTAACAATTTTCTACTCGCCAATGCTTTTGGGGATAGAGATAAATTAAATCTCTGGATATATTTTAGACAAGCGATAGATAAAGGGGTGGGAATGGAAGAATTAATCGGGGTTTTGTTTTGGAAAATTAAAGATATGCTCCTGAAGAAGAGTTTCGGTAAGTTTTCTGAAGCAGAATTACAGGCTTGTGCTTCAAAAATTTCATACTTGTTGCCTGAAGCTCGCAAGCAAGGTAACGACGCCGAGGCTGCTTTTGAGCAGTTCCTACTTGAAGCTTTCTAGGGTTAGGGGTATTTATGGTAAAATAATTTTATGTCTACATTTGATCTACCACCCACAGGTTCTATGGGTGACCCAAAACAAGCCACTGAAAAAGCCAAGTCTTTGGAAGAAATTACCACTGATGTTTGTAAAAAAATAGAAAAAGCAGCAGCAGAAGCATTACCCAGAGAAAAGATAGAAGAAGCTAGGCGTCGCATAGAAGTATTACACAGAGATTTTTTAAATGGAAGAATCGAAGAGAAAGAATACGACACAGAAATGGCACAACTAAGGCAGGCAGAATACCATGCGGGGGTTGCAACATTTGAAACCCTAACAGAGTTCTCTATAGCTTTATCACAGGCGGGTGTTAGTGCAGAAAATAAAAACAAAGTGCTTTCTCATGAAAATGATCACGCTTCTGTGGCAGCACAAGCAGATTTAAAATTTCACTATAAACTGCAATTTTTTAGGATGCCAAATAAGGGATTAGGTCTTAGGCCCTCAGTGGTTGCTGTTTTTCCTGACGAAATGGCAAGTGAAAAAGTCATAGAATTAGGTAAACGAATAGTATCTGCTCCGGAAGAATTAAGTAATAGCGATCGAAGAATTCTGGGTCAGCCAGAAAAAAGATGAGTTTGAATGTTCTATAATGTTGTGCGTCCGGTTGGGATCGAACCAACGACCTTATCCTTAAAAGGGATCTGCTCTACCGACTGAGCTACGGACGCCTAGGTACAAAATATATAGGAAATAAGCTCAAAAATCAAGGAAAGGTTGGATTATTACTTCTTTAGCCAAGCGATCATTTTGAGATATGTAGTTGGTCCAGCTTCGCCGTCAGCTGTGATACCCTGAGCTTTTTGAAAAGCCGCTACGTTTTTCTTCATTGTTGCTCCGTAGTCGTTGTCTATGCGAGTAGAAGTTTTGTTGTATAAGTTCAAGAAATTTTGCACTGTGCCCACCCGTGTACCCTGGGAGCCAACTTTCATATAAACCTTGTCGTCAGCTAGCTTTTGTAACTCATTGATCAGGGTTTGATTTTTTGAAGTCGTTGTTGTGGGCGTAGTTGCAGGTGTTTTTATTGGTTTCTCTTCCATTCCAACTGCTGGTGTAGTAGGTGTTTCTGGTTTTGGTTGAGCCGCTTCTTCAGCTTGGGTAGCTTGCAAACTAGCCAACTGACTCTGTAATTCATTTACTTGTTTTGTTAATTCAGTATTTTGTTCTTCTAGGTCTCTTTGTTTTTGTTTGTCGGCGTGTACATTTCCCGGCTCAATCGTAAAGATAGCCCAGTACCCGAGGAATCCAATAACCACTAAAACAATCAATGAAACCAATATAAATTTAAAGTTTTGCATAACATATTTATTATACCAAATAAATTCTTTTTATGGTAAAATAAATCCATCATGCATAAAGAACTCGATAAGTCTTTGGTCTACTTACTTATTTTTACCGCCATAAGTTCTCTGCTTGCTTACCGCATTGTGGTTAAGGCATATGATGGTATCATAGTTGATGACTATGAAGTCCAAGTTATTAAAGCAAGATAGTATCTTTAAACTACACAACCCATTTCAACCAGCGGGGGACCAGCCCGCGGCCATTTCTGGCTTGGTTTCTGGGTTAAACAAGGGCATGAAAAAGCAAACCCTACTCGGCGCCACTGGTACGGGTAAGACTTTTACCATGGCCAACGTCATCGCAAAACACAACAAACCCACTTTGATTATTGCTCATAACAAGACCCTGGCTGCTCAGCTGGCTCAAGAGTTTCGAGAATTTTTTCCGGATTCTACTGTTCACTACTTTGTCTCTTACTATGACTACTATCAACCCGAAGCCTATATGCCAGCTTCTGATACATACATAGAAAAGGACGCACAGATAAATAAAGAGATAGATAGATTGAGGCATGCCACCACCCAAGCATTGCTCACCCGAAGAGATGTGATTATTGTGGCTTCTGTGTCTTGTATTTATGGTTTAGGTTCCCCAGAAGAGTACGAAAAAGTAAATCTCAAACTAGATCTAGGTATGAAGATGGATCGCATGACTTTGATGAAAAAGTTGATTGAGATTCATTTTGAAAGAACCAATGCCGATCTTAGCTCTGGGCAGTTTCGTTCTGTGGGTGCGAGGGTTGAATTCGTCCCAGTCTCAGAAACCTTTATGTACCAAATCGAGATGGCAGATGGGAAAATTGCTAGCATCAAAAAAGTTGATCCAATTTCTTCAAAAATTCTAAACGAAGAGACAAATATTTTTGTTTTCCCAACCAAACATTTCATCACTGAAGACGATAAAAGAAAAAGCGCCATAGTGGCGATTAAAAAAGAACTAGATGCGCAACTTAAAAAATTTCAGAAAGAAGGTAAATTATTAGAAGCTGAACGTATCAAGCGCCGAACTACCTATGACCTGGCTATGATAAAAGAAGTGGGCTATTGTAACGGCATTGAAAATTATTCTAGACACTTGTCGGGGAAGAAGGAGGGGGAGCCGCCAGAAACCCTGCTCTCTTATTTTCCACACAAGGGAAAAGATCCTGATTTTTTGACAATAATCGATGAATCTCATGTGACTTTGCCACAACTTCAAGGTATGTATGCTGGAGATGCTTCACGCAAAAAAACCCTTGTGGAATATGGCTTTCGTCTGCCTTCTGCCAAAGACAACAGACCCCTTAAATATGAAGAATTTAGCGAGCGCATCGGTCAGGTGGTATATACAAGCGCTACACCATCTGAACAAGAAAGAACCCAAAGTGAACAAATTGTAGAGCAAATTATTCGTCCGACTGGGCTAATTGATCCCGAGACCATAGTTAGACCAGTGAGTGAAAATGGTAACTACAAAGGTCAGATTACGGATTTTATATCAGAGACTGAAAAAACTATCAGCCGAGGATTTAGAGTGCTAGCTACGACACTTACAAAAAAAATGGCCGAGGATCTGTCTATTTATTTAAAAGAAAAGAAAATCAAAGCCGAATATTTGCACAGTGATATCAAAACCATAGATAGAATAAAAATATTAACTCAATTTCGAAAAGGGGAGTTTGATGTTTTGGTTGGAGTAAACCTGCTTCGCGAAGGACTGGATTTGCCCGAAGTAGCCTTGATGGGAATTTTGGATGCGGACAAGGCTGGCTTTTTGAGATCTGAAACTTCATTGATTCAAACTATTGGACGTGCAGCTAGAAATGCTGAAGGCCGAGTCATTCTGTATGCGGACATATCTACCGGAGCCATGGAGTATGCGTTGGGGGAGACTGCGCGTCGCCGAAATATTCAACTAGCTTACAACAAAAAGCATGGCATTACCCCAAAAACCATAATGAAGAACATCAAGGACATCACCGAAGAAATGGAATCCAAACATGGCAAGGCCGTGAACTCCGAGCTGGCCTTAGACTTTGAAGTTTTTCGTAAGGCTTACAAAAAAGAAAAAGATAAACCAAAGCGTCCACTAGCGCTTGGCGACTCTGCTCTATCAGACGAGGAGTGGGGAGTGTTGATGTATGAAAAAATAATAAAGATGAAAGAACGTGAAATGAATAAGGCGGTGAAAGAGTTGGATTTTGAAACGGCGGCTATTTTGCGGGATGAAATAGTGGTCCTAAGAACTAAAATAGAAGGTGAGAGTAAATAGATGCTATAATACGGGGATGAAAAACACCCTTGTCTCAGTTTTAATTATTGCGCTCATTGCTGTCGGCGGATATTTCTTATTGCACAGTACTTCTGAAACAATTACACCTCCGAAAACTGTCGAAGAAGAGGTGGTCAAAATTGATCAAATCATAGATAAGTCATTGGTGGTAGAAAAGACATACAATACTCCAGACAAATACACTACTTTTAATGTTAGTTACCCTCAATTCAAAAATGCATCTACTGAATTTAATAAAAAGATAGAAGATGTGGTAAACGCTGGAATCGCCCAACAACAAAAAGATGCCGGTGATAATTGGCAAGCTAGATATGACACACAAGTAAAAGGTGATAATATCCCACAGTTTCCAAAAGAAATAGATAAGTTTTATTTTGATGCTTCTTGGAAGCCAGTTCAAGTGAATGATAAATATATCAGTTTTATAATGACTGTTAGTGCGTATGAAGGCGGTGCTCATGGCTATGAAGCCCAAAGTTCCTTCAACTACAATGTGGAGAAAGAAAAAGAAATTACTTTGGCGGATTTATTTCCATCAGATGCGAATTATCTAAAAACCATCTCGGAATTTTCTAGAAAAGATCTGACTGCTCAGTTTAGAAAAAGATTGGAAGTTAAAACCAAAGCCGACGAACAAAATTTCCAAGACTCCATCTTACCTATGTTGACTGATGGCACCACTCCAACCAAAGAGAACTTTGCTGTCTTCACTTTCACCTTGGATGAAGTCACTATTTACTTCAGTCAGTACCAAGTAGCTCCGTATTCTATGGGTGGCTCCAAAGTGGTGATACCTCGAAAATAAATTCAATTTTTCTGGTTTTTGTGCTATAATATAGGTAGTTAAATATTGCTATACACCCCCTATGAATTCGGCGGGGTGTACGGTGCGTTTTAAGCCAACTTTTTATGAAAACAGAGAAAAACATAGATAAAATAAAGGTTTCTGGGGCTCGTACCCACAACCTGAAAAACATAAGCGTAGAAATGCCACGCAATAAAATGGTGGTTATTACTGGTGTTTCTGGATCAGGCAAATCATCCCTGGCTTTTGATACTATTTTCGCTGAAGGTCAGCGCCGATACGTAGAATCCCTTTCTTCATATGCGCGACAATTTTTAAACCAAATGCCAAAGCCAGATGTGGATGAAATTACTGGACTATCCCCAGCAATTTCTATTGATCAAAAATCTCGTTCCAACAATCCACGTTCTACTGTGGCTACCATCACGGAAATTTATGATTATATGCGTGTCATGTATGCGCGTATTGGGCATCCGCATTGTCCGCAGTGTGGAGAGGAAATAAAAAAACTTTCCAATGAAGAAATTTTGAATTTCATTTTAGAAAAAATAAATAATCTTAGTAAAAATAAAAAGAATAATAAGTCTGTCATGGGAGTAGAGTGGAATGAAGCTGAGATTAGTATTTTTTCGCCAGTAGTTCGTGGACGAAAAGGTGAGTACTATCAATTGCTCTACGATTTACTCGGTAAAGGTTTTTCTGAGATTCGTCTAGATGGGGTAAAAAAGAAACTACGCGAGCAAATCACTCTTTCCAAGAACAAGGCACACAATATTGATATTTTGGTGGATCATTTTGCTGTACATGAATTTGGCGACAACAAAGAAGCTAGCAGAATGCGTCTAGCTGAAGCTATCGAAAGAGCCCTGATTGAATCCGATGGTTTGGTGACGACCAAGATAGGAGAGAGTGAGTTTGTCATGTCTGCCAAGTTTGCTTGTAAAAATGACGGCTTCTCTTTCCCCGAAGTTGAGCCAAGACTTTTCTCTTTCAATTCTCCTTATGGAGCTTGTCCTACTTGTAATGGGCTAGGCACAAAATATTTCGGTGGTGATGAACCTTGTGATTCTTGTCACGGTGCTCGACTTCGTCCCGAAGCCTTGAATGTTTTTATTAGTGCTGGGAATGTCCGTAAGAATATTTTAGAGATTGCATCCTTTTCCATCGCTGAAGCTTCGGAGTTTTTCAAAACCCTAAAACTTTCTGCTCAAGAAAAAGAAATATCTGTCCCAGTGGTACGGGAGATAGAAGCTCGCCTCCAATTTATGCTAGATGTGGGGCTGGACTATCTTCAGCTTTCACGAAAGGCTAATACTCTCTCCGGCGGTGAGGCTCAGCGTATTCGCCTGGCATCTCAGCTCGGCTCTAGACTCGTTGGAGCACTGTATGTGCTAGATGAACCAACTATTGGCCTACACCAGAGAGACAATGATAGATTGATAAAAACCTTGTTGAATTTACGAAACTTGGGTAACACGATCTTGGTGGTGGAGCACGATGAAGACACTATCTATGCTTCTGACTATATAGTAGATATTGGGCCCAAGGCCGGAGTACATGGCGGTGAGGTTGTAGTGGCTGGGTATTTGGAGGACCTGCTGACTGCCAAGAAAAATACAAGTGGATCCAGAACACTTTCATATTTACGCGAAGAGACTCAGATACCTGTGCCAGAAAAAAGAAGAGAGGCCAAGGGGGTACTACGCATTGCTGGTGGAAAAATATTTAATATAAAAAATTTAAATGTTGAAGTCCCACTGGGAGTGATGACTTCTATCACTGGAGTTTCTGGTTCTGGAAAAAGTTCTTTTATGTATGAAATTTTATACAAGAATCTTCAAGCTCGTTATGAAAGAAAATATCGAAGTG
Organism: Minisyncoccota bacterium; assembly: GCA_017991915.1. Classification (GTDB taxonomy): domain Bacteria; phylum Patescibacteriota; class Minisyncoccia; order Phycocordibacterales; family UBA9973; genus UBA9973. Next base: position 8,820 of record JAGOPQ010000008.1, read on the forward strand.
CTCAAACATTTAACTGTGCATCATTTACCGGTACTGAGTATCTATCTCGAGCTATTTTGATTGACCAATCCCCGATAGGTAGAACTCCACGCTCAAATTTGGCGACCTATACTGGAGCTTTTACCCATATTCGAGACTTATTTGCTACCACCGAGGAAGCGCGCTTGCGTGGCTGGAAGTCTAATAGATTCTCTTTTAATGTAAAAGGTGGACGCTGTGAAGCCTGCGAAGGAAATGGTGAGATAGCGGTGGAGATGCATTTCTTGCCGACTGTATATGTGACTTGTGATGTGTGTAATGGAAAAAGATTTGATAAAGAAACCCTAACTGTAAAATATAAAAAGAAAAATATTTACGAAGTTTTGCGTATGACCGTAGAAGAGGGGCTGGCTTTCTTCAAAGATATTCCAGCAATTTCTGATCGGCTAGAAACACTCATGGATGTGGGGCTTGGATATTTAGAGCTTGGACAATCTGCGACTACACTTTCTGGCGGGGAAGCACAAAGGGTAAAAATTTCTAGTGAACTTTATCGTCCGCACTTAGAGAAAACTATCTATCTCCTAGACGAGCCGACCGTCGGCCTTCACTATGATGATGTGCAGAAATTGCTTGAGGTGTTAAACAAGCTTGTATCTAAGGGTAATACTGTTGTGTTGATTGAACACAACTTGGACATTGTGAAAAGTTCAGATCATATTATAGACATCGGTCCTGAAGGTGGAGTAAATGGAGGGAATTTGGTGGCTAAAGGCACACCTGAGGATGTGGCTGGAAACACGAAATCCCATACTGGAAAATATCTTAAAAAAGTTTTGCGAAGATAAAATTCTATGACCTTAGAGAAATTTAAAAAAATAAAATTGCCTGACAAGCCTGGGGTTTATTTTTTCTACCAAGGCAAAGAAATAATTTACGTCGGCAAGGCCACATCTCTCAAAGATAGAGTAAAAAGCTATTTCGGTAAAGATTTGATAGAGACTAGGGGGCCACTACTAGTGGATATGGTTTTTTGTACGGATAAAATCAAATGGCAAGAAACAGATAGTGTCCTAGAAGCTTTGATTCTAGAGGCGAGCCTGATTAAGAAATATCAACCCAAGTACAACACCAAGGAAAAGTCTGATAAAAGCTTTAATTATGTGGTTATAACCAAGCCCGCCCGAACGACTGTTCAGTCGGGCGGGGAACAACTACCCAAGGTTGTGATCGTTAGGGGGAAAGATCTGAGGCAAGAAGAGAAAAATTCTTCTAGTGCGTTTGGTCCATTTCCAAATAGTACTCAGCTTCGTGAGGCCATGCGGATAGTTCGTAAAATTTTTCCATTCTTGGATGACAAGAGTAAAAATTACGCTGAATTTTATCGGCAGATAAATTTAGTGCCGGACTTGGGAGATAGAAAAATGTATTTGCAAAATATTCGCAATATAAAACTTTTTTTCAACGGCAAGAAGAAAAATATTTTTCAAAACTTAAAAAAGGAAATGAAGCAGTATGCAAAAGCTCGTGAGTTTGAAAAAGCAGGGGAGATAAAAAGACAAATGTTTGCCCTGCAACACATAAATGATGTGGCCCTGCTAAAGCTAGAGCCTATAGCCTATAGCCTAGAGCCTGGTTTCCGTATTGAGGCATATGACATAGCCCACATGAGTGGTAAGAACATGGTGGGGGTTATGACTGTGCTTGAGAATAATGTGGCGGTAAAAAGTGAATACAAGAAATTCAAAATCAGAACTCAAGCCGATGCGAACGATACGGGCGCTTTGTTAGAAGTTTTGGAGCGCAGGCTGGCACACCCTGAATGGACTTATCCAAAGCTAATTGTTATAGATGGAGGCGTAGCGCAATTGAATACGGCGACTAAAGTTTTGAAGAATATGGGTGTGGAGATTCCTTTGGTGTCAGTAGTGAAGGATGACAGGCATAGAGCTAAGGGGATTTTGGGTAATAAAAAGTACGCCACGTCACATGAATCTGCAATATTGTTGGCCAACAACGAAGCCCACCGTTTCGCCATCGCTTATCATAAAAACATGCGGAATAAGAATTTCTTAAAATAATGAAAAAAGAAAACACAAAAGAGAATATTCTAATCTTGAATGACATACGCAGTGTGGAAAATGTGGGTGCGATGTTTCGCACGGCTGATGCGGCGGGGATAAATAAAATTTACTTATGTGGTTACACCCCAGCACCAGTGGATAGATTTGGCCGAAAGCGTCAGGATCTACACAAATCTGCGCTGGGAGCGGAGGATTTTGTGGCTTGGGAGCAACACAAAAATATTTCAGCACTTATCTCTAAACTCAAGAAAGAAGGTTTTAAAATTATTGCCATAGAGCAAGCTTCTAATTCCGTAGATTATAAAAAAGTAAAACTAGAGAATAAAAATGTTTTTTTAGTTGGTACTGAAGTGACTGGCATACCAAAAACTTTGTTAAAAAAGTGTGACATCATCGCTGAGATACCAATGAAAGGGAAGAAGGAGTCATTGAATGTGTCTGTGTCTCTTGGCATCGGGCTTTTCAGAATGTTAAATTTATAAAGTTCGTACAAAATTCTACTATTTCTGGCAACTAGGACAAAAAATTGTCGTCCTTCCACCGACTATTGTCTTCACGAGTTTGTGTCCACAATTTGGGCAGTTTTCGCCATCTTTGCCGTAGACTTTGTGTTCTCGGGCGTAGTTGCCCCGAGTGTCATCGAGTAATCTATAAGTAGCCACCGAAGAGCCACCGACTTTTACAGCTTTTTTTAGTATACGAATGATCGCAGTGTGGAGTTTTTTGATTTCCAGTGGAGATAGGGAAGATGGGGTTCGGTCTGGGTGAATGCCGGATTCAAACAGGCTTTCATCTGCATAAATATTCCCGAGCCCAGTAACTATTTTTTGATCCATCAGCACAGCCTTGATTTTACCTTTTTTGTTTTTCAGAGCTTCCGAAAAATATTTATATGTAAATTCTTTTTGTAGTGGCTCTGCACCATACACACCAAAATGATTTTTTGCTTCAAAGGTTTTTAGATTAGGGTAGTAAAGTAGATAGCCAAACATGCGAGTGTCGTTATAGAAAAGTGTGCCCTTCTGTAGGGTGAATATGACATGCGTGTGCTTGTTTGGTAGTTCGGTTTCGGATAGCTCAATCGGATGCCCGCCCTCAATCAATTTCTTGCTACCCTTACCTTGATACACAAACTGCCCAGACATCTTGAGGTGTACCAAGAATAATTTGCCGTGGCTGAGTTTGAAAAGTAAATTCTTGGCTCGGCGTTCGACAGCTATAAATTTTTCTCCGGTGAGGCCTTGTTCAAATTCACTGACTTTTTGGGCGGAGGCTGCGCGCTTGGTTCCATTGCCGGATACCAGCTTTGGCTTGTTCACCTTAATTTTTATGATTTTTTGACCGAGAATAGAGCGTTCAAGGCCAAGGCGTAGGTTCTCAACTTCAGGTAATTCTGGCATGGAAGTATTTTAGCACAGAGGTTATAATACCAAGATGCCCGAGTCAAGACCCCCACAAATACCAAATACCATGGAGCGGAAGAGCAAGAAAATAAGTGTTGCTGACTTAAGGCAATTAAAAGACATTCTTCCTATAAATGAGATAAATTTTTTACCACCAGCTGGGTATTTGCATCAAAATAAAGAACTAATGGATAGAGTGTACGACCCAGAAGAAAGTAATATTTATTTTCCTCCCTTGCCATATGCTGGCATTAACGGGTATTTTGTTAATTTAGAGAATTCTGCCTTTTTGGATGACATGGAAGAAACTTTCAGATTGTATAGATTAAGAAGAATAAAACAACTTTCTTTATTGCATGGGGTTTCTACCATTGGCGGTACACCAGAATTTTTAGAAGGATTTCAGCACACTCGGAACACACACTCATTTGACGTAATGGCTGTCTCTGTTCTCTTGGCACAAAATGTTGGATTGTCTAAAGAAGATGCAAAGATTTTACAAATTGCTGCATTTTCGCATGATTATAGAACCCCAGCAGGCGGTGACACAACAAAGTCAGTAGATGGTGAAGCGTTTGATGAAGATAAGCATTACAATGAAATTTTTTCCACTGAAGGCTGGGTAAAATTTAAAGAAAAATATAAAATTAGCAAAGAACAAGAAGATAGGTTGTATCAAACCATATTGGGTCAAGGAATTCTTGGCCAATTACTAGACCTTTCGGATAAAATTGCTTATGTTTCTCAAGATTTAAATGTTTATTTGAATTTATCAGTAAGAATGGAGGGGCCAAATGGGGAGTCCAGTGATAGTTTTAAAAGAATTAAAAATTTTTTCAATACCAACCCCCTGGCTGGTAGCATTTGGGATGTGGTTAAGGTGGTAGATGGAAGGGTTGTTGTTAGTGATAGTGAACGACTTACTGATTTTCTTAAAATGCGTGCAATACTTTGGAAATATCTTTATGAAAATTTCCAAGGTGGTTTCTCGAAATCAATTTTTGCAAAGCGATTAATTGAGTATTTATATAAAAGAGGTGATTTAACAAAAGAAGAACTTTTAAAAACTGGGGATTTAGATCTGTATCAAAAACTGGCTGAATTTTCTGGATCAAAGACCTTCCCAGATTTGATTTGGCACCTTAAGACTTTTACAAAAAGTTTTAGCACAGAAGAAGAGGCTAAAAATTTTGCTAAGGGATTTAATGAAGATTCAGCGCAAATAGCTATTATTGATAGACCCAAAATGTCTTCTATCGGTAGTACTAAGAAATTTTTAGTGGAAACAGATAATGGAATAAAACCTTTCAATGAAGCTTTCCCAGAAAGAGCAAAAGAAATTGAGGAGGTTATGCATATCGACCCCACCTTTAACGTTCATGTAGTTTCACTTAAAGATCTTGGTGTTCCAGAATCTCACACAGAAAAGATAAAAAGTATATTTGAAATAAGAGATTAGATTTATTTTCCTCCCAAAATGTTACATCTCAAGCCTTGTCTGAGGTTTTCGACTTCAGGTAATTCTGGCATGCTACAATCATACTATGCAAAAGTTACTTTACAAATTTATATTCATTTTTTGTGTGGTGACGTTGATTCCTATCAATGATGTTTATGCATTCATTGGTCCAATTAAACCCATCAAGATTTTGTTGGTGCCAGGGCACGATGATGAAGTTTTGGGCGCTGAATATGCAGGATTAAAAGAAGCTAAAATGAATTTAGCTGTAGCTCTTCAATTATTTAATATTTTACAAAACGATAAAAGATTTGACGTACACATAACTCGGGATTCCAGTGGATACACAAAAGAATTTTCTGATTATTTTGTAGAGAATAAGTCTGAGGTAGAGTCCTTTATAGCAATTTCTAAAAAAAATATGGGAGACAAAGTGGCCAGTGGAGATTTTGTTGAAAAAAATAATACTCCACATGCTACTGCTAAAGATAGTGTGGTTTTGCGTCTGTATGGATTTAATAAATGGGCGAGTGAAAATAAAATGGATGCAGTGGTACACATACATTTCAATGATTATGCTAGAAAAAATAAGTGGAAAATGGGTGATCGCAAGGGCTTTGCGATATATATTCCAGAAGAACAATTTGCCAACAGTGATATTAGTTTTGATTTGGCTGATTATGTTTGGAAAGAACTAAAGAAGAAATATAAAACAAGTAATTATGTGAACGAGCTTGGTGGAATGATATATGACCAGAAGCTAATTGCGATAGGGGCGAATCATACCCTTGGTTCAAGTGTGCGCTCACTACTCATTGAATATAGCTATATCTACAGTTTGGGTGGTTTAAATAGTAGACGTGTAGCGTATACAAACATGGCCAACCTTACTGCTGTTGGACTAAAAAAATATTTCTTCCCAGAGTAGTTATCTTCCTCCTAGAATTTTTAAAGCTTCGCGAATTTTAGTATTAGTGTCTGCATCTGGGGTAACTTTTTTCAGTGCATCACGAGCATCGTTCTGAGAATAGCCGAGCGATTTGAGTGCTTCCATAGCATCTAGCTCACCTTGTAGGGAAGTACCACTCTTCTCTTCACCGATTTTTTCTCGAAGTTCAATAACAATTTTTTCAGCAGTTTTTCTGCCGATGCCAGAGATTTTGGTCAGGTAAGCAGTGTCTCCCGTACTGATAGCTTTACGAAGTGTCTCAATTGAAGCAATACCGAGAATGGAGAGTGCGCCTTTTGGTCCGATACCGGATACATTTATGAGCATTTCAAAAAATTCCAATTCTTCACGACTAGAAAATCCGTACAAGTCGAGTGCGTCCTCACGAACGATAGTGTGAATCCAAAGAAATACTTCACTGTCTGTTTTTCCAGCACTAGAAAGTGTGTCAGGGGAGACACTGATCTTGTAGCCCACCCCTCCTGCTTCTACTATCAAGAATTTTTCAGTTTTTAGAGTTATTTTCCCGCGAATGCTTCCTATCATGATGTCATTATATCATATTGAATTCACCCCGTTTCTTGGTGAATTCTAAATTGACAAATAGGTAATTTAAGTGTATAAAACAAAAGTATGAGTGGGATTTCTCTCACCACTGGTCCGGCAGTAACTCCGGAATATACCTGTGAGTAACGGGTGAAGCTCTTTACAAGGAGAACGACCGTGAGCAACGGACGAGCCGGAAACGTGTACGAACGCCTCTTCAAGCTCTGGGCCATGATCTGCAAGATGGTCATGGATGGCACTCGCGATGCGCATAAGGTCGCTGAGGTGCTCCAGACCATTGTCGATGGGGTAGCTTCGTCAAAGGTTTACCTTCACCAACTCTTCGATGGTGAATTGATTTCCGTCCCAGTTGTACTCGGTACGGAAACAAGGAAAGACCTCGTGAAGATTTTCAATGGAGGAGTCTACGGTGACGCAGGGGCGATCCATGCGTCGGTGGCAGAACCGAAATCGGATGCTATCATCTACGAGATTGTGGAGGATGGCAAGTACGCCGATCTGTTCGGCAGTCTCGGCGAGGAACGTCGGCGATTCACATCGCTTTTCCAAGTTGCGCTGTTCTGTCGTGACAATTCCGACAAGCTCCGCGATAATGGTTGGAGCACCTTCTTCGAGATGGAAAGAGACTTCGTTGCCCGTGTGGACTCCGACGGCAGCGGTCGGCTGTCGATGCGCGTCTATCCGTTCTCGTACGCCAATGTCTGGCGCGCCGCTTTCATGTCTCGTCTTGTGTCTCTGCAACAGTAGCTCGAGTCCTTTGAGCTACAAATCATAATCGTCCTTAACAATGAAAATCGTTGAGGACGATTTTCATTGTTATTGGATTTTCTGTTAAATATTACATTGACAAATGGGCAATTTAGGTGTATAATATAAAGGTATAGTTCTTTCACAAGCTACTTATTTTTTCGCCATAGCCTTTAGTTTTTCAAGTTATTTTTGGAAATTTAAAAGCTATGGCGACACTCGGTCGTCCAGCCCCCACCCTCGGGTCAGAGGAAAAATTCTTCGGGCAATGAAGCCCAAAGGAGATGCCATTGCTCGACACGTTCTTCCAGACGCGCCCCGGACTCTTCGTCTCGGATGAGTTCCGTAGCTTCGTGGTTGCCGAGGCTTCCTTCGGCGCTGGCGTTGCCAGTGCGACGAGGAGCGTGGACCTTCGTCGAGACACGAGAGATGGTGGTATCAAGGAAATGCTCGGCGACGGGCATCTCTTTGGTGAAGAAAATCTGTGCGTAACCATCGCACAGATGATCACCGACCAGGAAAGTGGGAAGGAGGGGAAGTTGCTCAACAATGGCGCTTCCAATATCTTCTTCACCGCTTCTTGCACGGTGTGTGTGTACTGGCGCGCCACTGACTGCCGCTGGTACGTTCTTGCGTGGCGCGATGATCGCAGGTGGGACGCCGGCGATCGGGCGTTCTCTCCAGAGTAGCGAGTCTTTACCCCGCGATGCGGGTTGGGCCTTCGGATCTGGTGACTTTTGTCACTGGGTTCGGGGCCCTTTTGTTTTTTTTGAGTAAACTTGATTTTTGTTGGGTTTTCTGTTAAATTATATTTATGCCAATTACACAATCAGCTAAAAAAGCAATCCGCGGATCTTTGCGCAAAAAGGCCTTTAATGACCAGCGCAAGCGCACAATGAAAGAAATAATCAAGAAAATTGAGAAAATTGCTAAGACCGATAAGGCTGAAGCGAACAAATTACTCAGTTCTGCTTTTGCGACCATCGACAAAGCAGCTAAAAGAGGTGTGATCAAGAAGAACAACGCTGCTCGCAAGAAGTCTCGCCTAGCTCGTGTCACCAAATAAACTATGTCTCACTTACTAGAATTTTACGGTACGGAGTGCCCTCACTGTGTGAGAATGCATGCGCTCGTAGAGAGACTAGAAAAAGAAGAAGGAGTGAAAGTGGAAGCCATCGAAGTTTGGAACAATAAAGAAAATGAAGAAAAGCTACTAGCCATAGATAAAGATATGTGTGGTGGAGTTCCATTTTTCTATAATACTAAAACCAAAGAGTTCATCTGCGGGGAAGAGGAGTACGACAAACTCAAAGAATGGGCACTCGGAGGCAAAGGACACTAAGAAGTCGCGATTCAATGGATGGTCAGGCAAAATAAAAAACCCCCTTGCGGGGGCTTTTTATTTGGTTAAATGTTACGCACGTTGTACGTTTGTAGCATTCAATCCTTTTGGTGACTCTTCAGTTTCAAAAGAAAGAGTATCTCCTTCCTTCAATTCATCAAAGGTAACTCCAACAAGAGAATTGCTGTGGAAGAATAAATCCTTCTGTAGCCCTTCAGCTGTTATGAAGCCGAAACCTTTATCAGTCAGTCTTTTTATAGTACCTGTCATTGATTTTTTGTTTAAGTTGTTAAGTACAAAAGTGTTCTACGAAATCGACTCTTTTCAAACCCTACTTGTTATTGAAGTATAGTATATTTGAGTTCATTTGTCAACCCTAGTTTGGACTATGCGAGCGGGGTGAGATGCTTCGCAATTGAGCCTTATGTGCTATAGTCTATATCTATGGCAGGAGAAAATAGGGAAACAATCATAAGATTCGACGACGTTTCATTTGAATTCGGCGTAAACAAGCCCATTTTGGAGGAGGTCAGCTTGTCTATTCGACGTGGCGCCAAACTGACCCTGATGGGGCAGAACGGTGCAGGGAAGAGTACCATCTTTGGCTTGATCGAAGGCAGGCACGTACCAGAATCTGGAACTATAAATGTGGTGAACGGAGTCAGTATCGCTCTTTCCAAGCAGGTGATACCTCGTGATCAACTAGACTTAAGCGTACGAGAATTTTTTGAAAAATGTTTCCCGAAAAAAGTTTACGATATTGATCCCAAGATAGATGAAGTTTTGGAAGTTGTGAATCTAAAGGGTCACGAAAAAGTACATGACCGAATCATAAAAAGTTTTTCAGGCGGGCAACAAGCGCGATTACTTCTAGCTTCCGCAATAATTCAAAATCCGGATCTGCTTCTACTAGACGAGCCAACAAACAATTTGGACAAAGCTGGCATCGCTCACTTAACTAAATTTTTGATTGATTATAAAAAGACAGTGATTGTCATTTCCCACGATGCGGAATTTCTAAATGCCTTCACTGAAGGAGTGTTGTATTTAGATATCTATACCAAGAAGGTGGAGCAGTATACGGGCAACTACTTCAATGTGATGAAAGATATCACCGCTAGGGTAGAAAAAGAAAATATGAAGAATGCTCAACTCGCAAAAGAAATCCAAGCCAAGAAAGATCAAGCCAATGTCTTTGCTCACAAAGGAGGACGCCTACGTCTAGTAGCCAAGCGCATGCGCGAGAAGGCCGATGAGCTAGAAGAGGAGATAGTGGATGTTCGCAAGGAAGATAAAGCTATTCGTCCATTTACTATTCCAGCTCAGCCAGACATGATCGGTGAGATTTTAAATATTTCTTCTTTCACTATCATGAAAGGTGGAAAGATTGTAAAACGCAAAGCCAATATTTCTTTAAATAAAAACAAACATCTTTTACTCCAAGGTCCAAACGGCATTGGCAAGAGTACATTGCTAGAGAGGCTAGCCAGCGGTCATGCTGAGGGCGAAAAGGTAAAAGAAGGTGTGCGGATAGGTTATTATCGTCAAGATTTCTCTACATTGAATTTCGACGACACTGTATATGAATCCCTAGCTAGTGCCATGATCGAAGGTGGAGAGCAACTCTACGAAGAGCATATGCGCTCTGTGGCTGCGGGGTTCCTAATAACTGGAGAATTCATCCGGACAAAAATTGGCGCCCTGTCTGAAGGGCAGAAGGGGTTGGTAGCTTTTGCTCGACTAGTGTTACAAAAACCAGGGCTTTTGATTCTAGACGAGCCGACCAACCACATAAACTTCCGTCACTTGCCGGTGATTGCTGATGCTCTAAATAAATACACCGGAACTATGATACTAGTCTCCCACGTACCTGAATTCGTGAAACAAATTCGAATCGATGAGGTTTTGGATTTAGAGAAATAATTTATTTCAACACTGCTTCTAGAAAAGTAGAAAGCTCTTTGCCTTTGATTTCTCGCATGGCTTTAGGTTTTAGTGCTCCTAGGTGGATATTCATAATTCGGGTTCTTTTCAAATCCTGAACTTCTTGAAATAGTGCTGAGCACATTCGGCGGATTTGGTGTTTCTTGCCTTCGGTTAAAACAATTTTAAAAGTATTTTCGTTGATTATTTCTATTTTGCACTTCTTGGTTTTGTAGCCTTCGATGTTTACCCCAGCTTCCATTTTAGCTTTGAAGTTTCCACGCAGACGCTCCTTGGTTTGAACCACGTATTCCTTTTCGTGATCATAATCCGGAGATAGTAATCCTTCGGTGATTCTGCCATCGTTGGTGACTATAAGTAATCCATGTGAAGCCTTGTCGAGTCTGCCGATAGGGAATAGTCCTTCTTTCGGTGAAGCTGTCTCTACTCCCACTGGTTTGTTGTAAGCAAAATATGAATATTCTACTTTTTTGACTCCGCGTACTTCTACCTTGTCGGTTTCGTTTACTTTGCTACCGAGTAGGGCCACTTTGCCATTGATGAAGACCTTTCGGCCTTCAATGAGCACATCCGCACCTCGTCTGGTGGCGATGTTTTTGAGAGCTAAGTATTTATTTATGCGCATTGGGTAAGTGTCTTTTGTATTTTCTGCCATTTGCTTACTTTAGCACATTTTTGCGATATCGCTTATTGAGCAAGCCGAAGGCCTGCAATAGTGTTCTCAGCTTTTTAATCAATAGAAGAAAAATAAATACAATTAAAAGAAATACTGTCATTATAGAGATAGATACAATAGAGACTAGTACAAGAAGGGAAGCACAAGCGAGAACTCCAAAACCACCCAATTTTATATTAGCTATTCTTTTATTTCGCGCCACCACCACATGCCAGACATTGTCGGCTAGGTTTGGGGTAGGAGTGCATCTAGCATCACATAGGGCTTTATTGAGTGTGTTTTCCATGTTCATATGTTATACGTATAAAAAATACATTTGGGTGCGTTAATCTATTAATTCTCTCAATTGGGCTATGGCTCGACGGTGCTGACTTTTGACTGTGTTTAAGGGTTTATTTAAAATTTTACCGATTTCATCAAAGGTCATTTCTTCTTGGTAATGCAAAACCAATATTTCTTTATAGTTGGGGCTTAGTTTTTCTAGTAGTGTATCTAGGAATTCTTTGTCCTGTATTTTTTGTAGAGCGGCATCTGGTAGTAAATTTTCATCTACAATATTTTCGGAAAAACTCAGCTCATCTTTTTCTGTAGATTTATCTAAATCTGTAAATGAATAATCCTTTCTCTTGCGTAGAAAGTCGGTGGTGGTGTTTTTGGCAATAGTAAAAATCCAAGTTTTAAAACTTGCCTTGGTTGCATCAAAACGCCCTAGATTTTTCCATACTTTGATGAAAATTTCTTGCACTATGTCGTCCGCCTTTTCTCGACCAGCTAGTCTGGCGGAGAAGTTGAACATGGCGGGGGTGTATCTGTCGATGATTTTTTTGAATGATGTGGCGTCTCCACCTTGGAAGGCTAGAATTATTTCCTCATCGCTCTCGTTTTGGGGCATAAAATAAATATAACACACATTGCTGTGTGTTATATTTAGGCACTTTTAAATTAATTTACTTCTTAGTGATGATCCACCACTACAGTCTTTGGTCCTCTAGATTGATTTTGAATGTATCTTACTAGAAGCACAATGATAAGTATAAGTATCAGAAGTAGCAACCATCCTAGGATTGAATTTGGTAGGAATCCTGCACCGAAAGCGTTTGCTCCGAGTACTGATCCAGACAAGTCTGCACGTTGGGTAGCGTAAGCTAGGGCATCTCCTTGAGCGTTTGAGCGGTCAGTGTAGATCAGGTTTGCCACAGTTACTATGAGTTCACCTTGCTTGAGTGCATCTTTGGCTCTAGCTAGTAAGAACATACTGCCATCTTCACCTGGGCTCAATGTACCTATTTCTAGGGTTAGAGTGTTGTCATCGCTTGAGAATGATCCTTTGTTTGCACTTTCGAATACCATTGATTGTGGGAAGATTACTCGCAATACAACTCGGTCAAGAGTTTGACCACTGATGTTTTTCCAAGTTACTTGGTAGTTTCGGCGTTCACCCATAGCGATGTTTTCTGAACCTCCATCTATAGTCAGCATTACTAGAGACTGCTCACCACCACCTCGGTTGATGATTGTAGTAGGTCGGATGATTGTATTAGTTGTTCCGGCTACGCTACCATTTGGGTTTCGCATATTGAAGCTCAAGATACTTCCATAACTTCTAGAGTTTGAGTTCTCAGCTACTGCACGGTAGTAGTAAGTAACTCCAGTTGATAGACCAGAAATTATTTCGTTGTGTATGGTTGATTCTACAGAACCGATAGAATTCATGTTTGTGGTATTTCCAAGACTCATTGTGCGGCCCCATTCAAACCAAGTAGTTGTGTTTGAACCTCCACTGAATATCAAACCATTTAGTTGAGCGGTGTTGCTAGATAGGGGAATACCACTTGTGGTCACTGCCGTAGGAGCAGCCGAATATGAGTTGTTGTTGTCATTATTACCACTTACATAAACTGTAACTGAATCATTTTCTGAACCCTCATCATTTGTACATCTTATGTCATAAGTTGTAGTACGAGATAGGGAACCAGTGTTAAAGCTTCCACCAGAAGTACTCTTTCGTCCTGACCATCCATTTGAGCCACTACTTGCAGTACAAGTATCAGCATCATTTGGGTACCATCGGATAGTAGTACTTTGATTCACGGAAAGGTTTGTTCGGTCAGCAGAGATTGTCACACTTGGGCGATCGTTGTTATTGTCATTATTATCATCATCTACTCGAACTGTCACTGAATCAGTGTCAGTGTCACCGTTATCTTCATTAGTACAAGTTATTTTATATGTTTCGTCACCATCTAGGGAACCAGTGTTGAAGCTTCCAGATGTACTGCGTCGTCCTGACCAGCCGTTTGTACCACCGCTTGCAGTACAGTAGTCTGCATTGTCAGACTCCCATCGGATTTTTGTACTATCTTCAAAGTCTAGATTTGTATCATCAGCAGAAATAGTAACTGTTGGTTGTTCATCAGAACCACTGTCGTTTACATAGATTGTAACTGAGTCAGAATCTGATCCACCTGTACTGTTACTACAAGTAATTCCGAAAGTTCGAGTTGAGGACAAGCTACCAGTAAAGAAAGTACCAGAAGTATTTCTTGATCCAGACCAGCCGTTTGTACCACCTGTAGCACTACAGTAGGTAGCATTGTTTGCGTCCCATCGGATGATAGTACCTTCATCGGTATCAATACTGATATCGTCAGCTGAAAGAGTTACGTTTACTTGAGCATTTTGGTATCTACATGGAAGTGTTCCACCGTAGTTTGTCGCACTTGTGTCCTGACAAGTTGGGGTCGGAGTGTTGTATCTACATGGTAGAGATCCACCATAGTTTATTGCATTTGTGTCCTGACAAACTTGTGGAGTTGGGTAACGACATGGAAGAGCACCTCCATAGTTTGTTGCGTTTGTATCCTGACAAGTTTGGATTGGTTGATTGCCGACATTTATGGCTACTGAATCTCCAGCTGTTCCAGAAGTGTTGGTACAAGAAATGTTGAATGAAGCGCTGTTGGTTAGTTGACCTGTAGTGAAACTACCAGAAGTGTTTCGTGCTCCAGACCAGCCGTTGGTTCCACCTGTTCCACTACATGAAGTGGCATTGGTAGAAGACCAGCGAAGGATGGTAGAACCGTTGTAAGCCAAACTATATTGGTCTGCGGTTAGAGTAACTGTAGGTGGTGGAGTTGTTTGGTATCGACATGGCAGAGAACCACCATAGTTGATTGCGTTTGTATCCTGACAAACTTGTGGAGTTGGGTAACGACATGGAAGAGCACCTCCATAGTTTGTTGCGTTTGTATCCTGACAAGTTGTCGGTGTAGCTGGATTTACAGCTATGTAAACACTATCTGAGTCAGATAAGTTTGTGTTAGAGTCCGTACATCTAATTGTAAAAGTTGTTGATTGAGTAAGATAAAAAGTTGCTAAACCAGTAAGTGGCTTACCACCTGACCATATTCCTGTTCCTCCAGAACCAGTACAAGAAAGACTAGAAGAGTTTGAAGGTTGAGCAGTCCAAGTAACGTTCGCAGCGCCTCCAGAATTTATAGCTGATGGAGAGTTTGAACCATTGATTTGAAGATCAACAGAAGGAGGGTTTGTAGGTGTTGGCGGGGGAGTACAAGAAGAAGTTTTAAAAGAAAGCATGTTACCAGAAGCAGTTCCGTTTACATTTGAAACCATTGATCGGAAGTAATATGTCGTGTTTTCGTTTAAAGGGTTCAGAACCTGACTGAAACTCGAAGTAGAATTAAAAGTTTGCTTCGGAGTTTGGTATTGCATGGAAGTCGTAGGACCCCATTCAAACCAAGCTTGAGTTGTTGCGCCGTTAGGGTAGACAGTTCCGTATAGTGTAGCACTAGTACATGCTGGAGTAGCACTATCTGCAGAAGCGACATTGGTGCCTGCAAAAAGCCCAAGAAGGGTGAAGATTCCAAGCATACATAAACCGATTTTTTTGTTCATATTTTTTTGGGCCTCTTTGTCAGAGGCAATTATTATTAATAAAGTGAAAATGATTTTTCACTCTTCAAAGCAATGAAATATGTTTCATAACTTTGAAGAGAGCAGGAGCGAGAGAAGCTTCTGCTTCTGCTCCCTCCTGTTCGATGTTACTTCAATTCGTACTCCCGTCGATCCTGCAAGATCGAGATGGGAATCCTGATTCCAACTCGAAACTCCTTGCGAGGAATATTGAACGAAGGGGTCACCATGGCGCCAGAGTGGCTCCGAGGTGCAATGGTTGGGGCGCTTTGCATCATCGCTCGAAGCGATGATGTGCAGACGCCGATGCCGGTGCACACTGAATCCGTCGTGGTCCCAGGCCCAGGAGGCTTGGGAGTGACCGAGTCGGTGGTCGTGTCTGGCTTCTTGGGCTCCGACTTGTCGTCTGGCTTGAGCATGTCATGAAGCTCAACTCCGCCCGCGATGGCCAGAAGAGCACCTGCAAGACACGTTCCACCTTTGAAGACGTTCTGGAAGCACCAGAACTTAGTGCTCGGAACCTTGATGGAAGCGGGCGGTGATGGAGTGTAGTTGCGACCATCACGACCGTTGATCCCATTGATTCCGTCGCGACCATCACGACCATTCGTCCCATTGATTCCGTCGCGACCATCACGAGGACGAGGGAAGGGGGTCCAGGAGTGCACCTTGTTGTTGCACTCTGCGAGACGCAACACCTTGCCGGTCACTCGGTTGTACACGAACTTCCTTCCGGCTTCGATTCGGACGAATCCGCGACCACCAAGGCGATCAGGAAGGTCCATCTCGAAACACCCACCTGTCGGGTGGCCCCGAACGACTTCGTTCAGCGCCAAGGCCTGACGGGATAGGATTTCAGGGTAGTACAAGGGAGCACTAGTCTCCCTCATGCACTCTGCTTCGGTTGTCCAGTGGTCAACCAGTGCACTCTGGCCGTCGGCCTGAGCAGAGCCCAGGAAAACCAACGTCAAAAGCATATAAAGCGTCTTCATGGGCCCCTCCTAAGGGATAAATCGCTAAATCAATGAGCTTTTGGGCGGAATTGCCCCTTTCTTTCTCCCTCTTAATGACGGGAGTATCAGCGTGAAATTACGCCGAATCTAATATGATTATAGCACCTCCTATAAAAAAGTCAAGTACCTCTCTATGAGTGTCGTTATTGTTTTTGTGCCCTCAGTAGGAATCGAACCTACATCGCAAACTCCGCAAGCTCGCATTCTATCCATTGAACTATGAGGGCATTTATACTTTTGTTATTCTAGATTAGCAGTTAGTGAGAAAAAATACAATTTTTAGAATCCCAACGTATCCATGATCTTGTCGGAGATGTGTTCTTTCATTTCTTCTTCAGGAATTCCTTGAGCAGAAAATATTTCGTGAACTTCAGCAATCATGTTGCCTTCTATTGGTATAGAAATAATTGGCATGAAGAATCTTTCTGATTTTATAAAAATAGTAGGGCGAATTTCTTGAACCCAGAAGGATTTGATAGTTTCGTAAGGGAAGAGGCGAGTGCCAGCTTTTAGTCCGCGGGCATTTAGCTCATATGATATCGTGGATGGTTTTTGAGTTGCGAAATATCCCAGCATGGCACCACCTATGATGATGAGTGCTGCAAAAAAATAATTCGCAAAGATAATAGAAGCGATAGAGCTAGTAACAACGATAACACCTAGAGCCCAGAACCAGTCTTTGCTCCTTTCCTTGTCTTCGTACTCTAGCGCAGTCCATTCTAGTTTTAGATTTTCGTTCACAAATTAATTATATCAAACAATAAACAAATATGTATACAAAAAACTAGTATGTAGGGTTGTGGTGAGTAGCTTCGCGAGCTTCTTCTTGTTCGGCTTGGACCAATTCTCTTTGGCGCTCAGCAAGCATGCGCACGGCCTCGCTTACTTTTTCTTGTCTTGCTCGCAACTCATCTGTCCACCATTTTACATCTGTTCTTAGTTGGTTTACATTTGCCATATAGAATTAAATTATTTTAGTTTAATATAGAAACCTTCACTACCATAGAGTGTGTATGTGCCATCAGGATTTACTTGAGCGTAAACTTCTACTTGTTCACCGATGTGGCTCTCTAGATCACCAAAGCCTTCTACTCCGATGATGGTACCGCCGATAGCCTGACTCCAGCCCATAATGGCTGTGACGTGTTTGCCACCTACAACCACATAACATTCTCCATCAGCAAAACATCCAGTATTTACTTCTTCGAGAACTCCAGAGAAAACATCTGCTTTTATTTTTCCATCTGGACTAGTGGTTGGTGACCCAACTCGGTTTGTATCTTCCGGTGCCAAGACTACAGGCTTGTGGGAGGCGGTGTACCAAATAGCTCCGCCCAACACAACCAACACTATCAATATGTTTAAAATGTTTTTGTTTTTCATATGTTATTTATTATAACTATTTAAAAAAATCCAGCAATAAAATACCCCAAGGTCTGGTTTTAGTTATGCACATGTGGTGTGTTGTAATGATAGGGGTTTCTTATGTTAATCTTAGATTAGAGCTTTTGGGTTTAATGTCTATTATTCTTAATTAATTTATATGAATATAAATAAAATATCGAATGGGTTTTCGCGAGTCTTTTTTACTAAAAGAATTGTATTAGGGGTAATTTCTCTAGTCTTAATTTTCTCCTC
>JAGOPQ010000022.1 GCA_017991915.1 Minisyncoccota bacterium
ATGAAGAAGGTATGCGGATGACGGAAGAGCTGTATCGACTAATAGGGCAGAAAGTTTTCGGTACTACAAAATTTAAAATCAAAGAATTTGAGGTGGACTTGGCGGACGAATGGGCTACGTATGACTTTGTGGAAATGATAAAAAAAGCATACGAAATTGATCCACTTACTACTGACGTAAAAGAAATAGAAGCTACACTTAAAAAATTTGAGGTGGAATACAAAAAAGATGAATTGAGTATTGAACGCGGAGTAGATTTACTTTGGAAGAAATTGCGCAAGAATTTGGCTGGTCCAGGATTTTTGATAAATGTGCCAGTGTACCTGGAGTCACTAGCTAAAAGGAATAGAAAGAATGAAGCCACCGTGGAGAGATTCCAAGTTATTTTGGCTGGTAGTGAGATGGGTAAGGGCTTTAGTGAATTAAACGACCCTCTTGATCAATACGAAAGATTTATGAAGCAACAAGCACTCCGTGATGCTGGAGATGATGAAGCGCAAATGGCAGACATGGAATACGTGGAAGCGCTCGAGTATGGTATGCCACCGGCTTTTGGCTTTGGACTTTCCGAGAGACTTTTTAGTTTCTTGATAGACAAGCCAGTGCGCGAAGCGCAACTCTTCCCGCTAATGAAACCTAAAAATAATATAGATTAATTTTTACCCCAAAAACTACGAAAGCCCGAACGAGCTAGGCTTCGTTTGGGCTTTTTAGCGCATGGCGCTGATTTCTCTTATTCACTACCTGCCGTGCATACTTCACGGCAGGTTATCCAGACTCGTCTTTTTTCTGAAAGTACAGATGGAACGCGTCGTACAACCCCTTCTCCCTCGGCTGCTTTGCTTTCCAGATGACTTCCTCATCTTGCATGACGACGAGAATGGGGTACACCTTGTCGTCATCCTTTTCGTCGAAGAGCGCGCGAATTTCTTTACTCTTCGGCGAAGATGGAAGGTGCAGGCGTAGCCACACCTTGCGACTTATGAAGAATCTGGAAACATAGAGGACATTCTTGGAGGCTTTGGTGGTCTTGATGACCAACTCCACAGTAAATCGAGGCATGTGCTTCTCCATGGTTGTCATGGTGAATTACTTCACGACTTGCCAGCGAATGGTTTGGTCACGACACCCTTGCTCGAGATAGTGATGCCTGAAGTTGCGCTATCTCTTCAGAGCTGGGGTTCGACAAGAACGCCATCTTGAAGATATCCTTGTCGGTATCGCCGTAGTATCCCACCAAAGGGAGAACGGGGTCAGTCGCCCAACGCATGATCTTCTTCGCATGTTTGAAAATGAGAGTTCCCTCGACACTCTCGATGCTGTGGGGGTATCCGAAGTTGATTCCTCGGCTCCTAAGGATTCTGGTCAGTTCACAGTTCTGGGCCTGAACCGAACCCAACACAACCACGACTTCGGGGATTAAGTAAACCATCTTCTGTGTGCTGGGCATGTTTGTGTCCACCATTTGTGAAATGTTCTTGTTTTACTACCCAAATGTATTCTACATATAAATCCTTATTTTACAAGGGGCTGTGGCTTTTTAAAACAGGGAAGTTATCCACACATTTTCTTGGCGATATGTTTGAGAAACGAGTATAATATATCAAGTGGGAAAAAGTGGGAAGAGAAAGTTTTAAGTAATTTTGCAAAATATATGTTGATCGGAGAATACATTCACACAATCGATGAAAAAAATAGAATTTCTCTGCCAGCAAAATTTCGCAAAGAGATGGGTAAAGTGGTTATCATAACTCCCGGTCTCGATAAATGTTTGTTCATTTTCACAATGGAAGAGTGGAAGAAAGTTTCCAAAAAACTTTCCGATAGTGAAAATGATTTGTCTTTCTTGAAAGCCGATCAGAGAAGTTTTAATAGAAATATGTTCGGACAAGCCGTGGATGTAGAAGTAGATTCTATTGGCCGAATATTGATTCCAGAAAATTTGAAAGAAAAGATAAAAGTTTCTGGTAAGGCAGCATTGATCGGAGTTCAAGACAGAGTAGAAGTTTGGAATGACAAGGTTTGGTCGCAAGTAAAGCAAGTAGCCGAAAAGCAAGCCGATCAGTTGGCCGAAAAGCTTGGAAGCGAAGGGAAGTTTTAAGATGAAATCCGAGACAGGTAGTATTCACAAGACAGTTCTTTTACATGAAACCATAGACGGGCTGAGATTGCGGGATGGTGCAATCGTGGTAGATGGCACATTTGGTGGTGGAGGTCATAGTGAGCTTGTACTTTCTAAGTTCCCAAAAGCTAAAGTCATTGCTTTTGATCAGGACGAGAGCGCTTGGGAAAAAGCCAAAGCAAAATTTGCCACAGATACGAATGTCACATTTGTGAATCAAAATTTTCGCAACATTGGCCAGGTGCTAAAAGACATGCAGATAGAAAAAGTAGATGGAGTGGTTCTAGACCTAGGACTTTCTTCAGACCAGTTGGACAATTCCGGTAGAGGATTTTCTTTTATGAAAAATGAGCCATTGCTCATGACCATGAAGGCAAATCTTCTCCTAGAAGATGTAACCGCGATGGATATCGTGAATACTTGGGGAGAAGAATCCATAGCCAATATCATATATGGCTACGGTGAGGAAAAGCAGTCTAGGAGGATTGCCAAGGCGATAGTGGATGCTAGACAAAAGGGGGACATCAAAACCACTTTTGATTTAGTAAAAATTATCGAAGATGCGATTCCAGCCAAGTTTCGCAAAGGGAAGATTCATTTTGCCACCAAGACCTTCCAAGCTCTCCGTATCGCAGTGAATGATGAGCTCGGGGCTTTGAGTGAAGGATTGCAATCAGGTTTTGATGCATTAAAGAAAGGAGGCCGGATGTCAGTCATAAGTTTTCATAGCTTAGAAGACAGAGTGGTCAAGAAATTTTATAAGGAAAAAGAAAAGGATGAAAGCGGAGTTTTAATACCTGCCCGACTATTCAATCATTCAGGCGGGAATAAAAAAGTAATCACAGCTAGTATAGAAGAAATTAAAAATAATAGTCGTTCAAGGAGTGCAAAATTAAGAATAATACAAAAAGAATAAAACATGAGACAAGCAAGTTTAAAAATCAAGACTTACGCGGGGAATCTAAATGGAGCTGTTAGTATTGTAAACAACAACAATCTACAGAAAAGAATTTTGAATCTCATGTTGCTTTCTCTTGGCGCTTTGTCTTTGATGTATGTTTTATTTTTGGGCAATATGATTTTGAATATCGTAGAACGCAATAGTCTAGAAGCTAGCGCTCGCGAACTCTCCAACGACGTTTCTGCACTAGAACTAAAGTATTTGTCTATGTCTAACAAAATTGATCCAAGTCTGGGTCTTTCTCTAGGATTCAAAGAACAAGATGTAAAATTTGCAACCCGCAAAGCATTGGGAAGTGTAAAAGTTGCTAACAATGAAATATAGTTTTCCATTTAGAATCAAGGTGCTCTCTATAGGGATTTTACTTTTTGGATTAGTCTTGATTACGAGACTTTTTTTTGTGCAGGTCATTCACAATGGTTCGTACACTGAAAGAGCTGATCAGCAATACGCCACACCTTCTTCTAATATTTTTGAACGAGGAACTATATATTTCTCTACAAAGGATGCCGAGCTAGTATCAGCGGGCGTACAGGTCACGGGTTTCAAATTGGCCATTAATCCAACTCAAATAACAGATGGTGAAGCAATCTACAAAACTTTATCTGAGAAAGTCGTTATTGATCGTGAAGAATTTATGTCCAAGGTCGCGAAGACCAAGGATCCTTATGAAGAAGTAGCGCATCATTTGTCGGAAGAAGAAGCGAATGCAATTTCGGCGATGAAAATTCCCGGGGTTTCTATCTTTAAAGAAAAATGGCGATTCTATCCGGGAAACAATCTAGCTGCGCACGTGCTGGGATTCCTCGGCTACAAGGGGGATGAGCTCGCGGGGCGTTATGGTGTGGAGCGTGAATACGAATCTGTATTATCCAGAGGTGCAGACAACCCTTACGTAAATTTTTTCGCTGAAGTTTTTTCTAATATTCGCAGTAGTCTAGATAGTAGTGATGAAAAAAAGGGATCAGTGGTGACAACCATTGAGCCATCTGTACAAGATTTCTTACAAAAAAAACTACAAGAAGTAAAAACTAAATATCAGCCGAACTCTGTGGGTGGAATAATCATGAATCCTGTAGATGGATCTATCTATGCCATGGGGGTGAATCCAGATTTTAATCCGAATGATTTTTCTAAAGTTAAAGATACAGCCATTTTCTCCAATCCATTGGTGGAGGGCGTTTTGGAATTTGGTTCAGTGGTAAAGCCGCTAGTCATGGCGGGCGCTATAGATGCTGGAGTTTTAAATGCCAACACTACTTATACCGACAAAGGATCAGTGGTGGTGGAAAAACATGAAATTTTTAACTTCGACAAAAAAGCCCGAGGTGCAGGCACTACAATGCAAGAAGTTTTAAATCAATCTTTAAATACAGGCATGGTATTTGTGGAGCAACGTCTTGGTAGGAAAAATCTAAGAGATTACTTGCTCTCATACGGCATAAAAGATAAAACTGGAATTGATTTACCAAATGAAACCAGTGGACTAGTTTCAAACTTGTATACTCCGAGAGAGATAGAGTATGCGAACGCTTCCTTCGGTCAAGGTATTGCGCTCACTCCAGTGGAGATGGTTCGTGCACTAGCTTCACTCAGCAATGGTGGAAACCTCGTGGTACCTCATGTAGTCAAAGCTATAAAGTATGAAAAAAATGGCGCCAAAGAAATAACTTATCCCACAACAAGAGCAAAAATTTCTCCAGAAACTGCTGAAGAAATTACTCGGATGATGGTGGGGGTTATGGATGCTTATGGTGATGGTAAAACAAAACTTCCACATTATTCTATTGCTGCCAAGACTGGTACCGCCCAAGTGGCGAATCATGTGACTGGTGGATACTATGACGACCGAAACACTCACTCCTTTGTCGGCTTTTTCCCAGCTTATGATCCGAAGTTTATTGTTTTCTTGTATGCAGTAAATCCAGTCGGCAGTCAGTATGCATCTATCACTTGGACCACACCCTTTTTAGATATTACGAAATTTCTGCTAAACTATTACGAAGTCCCACCAGATAGATAAAATTTAAACCAAATGAAACTTATAGTTAAAAAAACATTGGCGCATACTATGCGCTGGGAGTCCAAACTAGTACTCTCTAAATACAAGCCAAAGGTCATAGCCATCACTGGCTCTGTGGGTAAGACATCTACCAAGGATGCTGTGTACGCCACTATCGCCAAGATTTCTCACGTTCGCAAAAGTGAGAAGAGTTTTAATAGTGAGCTCGGCCTACCACTGACTATTTTGGGTTGCCCGAACGGTTGGAATAATATTTGGGCATGGACCAAGAATTTATTGAAAGGTTTGTGGTTGTTTTTATACCCACACAAATATCCTAAATGGTTGGTGCTCGAAGTGGGCATAGGTAAGCCGGGAGACATGGATAGAACTGCGTCTTGGTTAAAGACCGATGCGGTGATCATGACTACTATCGGCACTACTCCGGCACACATAGAATTTTTTAGTTCCACCAAGCACATCGTGGAAGAAAAAAGTAAATTAATAAAAACTCTTAAAAAAGATGGGCTTTTGATTTTAAATGCGGACGATGAGGCTGTATTAGAGATGAAGCATAAAACTAAATGCGTCACGATTACTTATGGATTTGGCGAAGGTGCAGATGTGGTGGGATCTGCCGAAAGTATTTTTTATAATGAATCTGGTGAGCCAGCAGGAATCATTTTCCGAGTAGATGCTGGTGGGGTTAGTCTGCCAGTCACCATCGAAGGAGTTTTTGGCAGAAATCACGCATATGCAGCGCTGGCTTCTCTTGCTCTGTCTTTTGGTCTCAAATTTAATTTATTAAATGCTGTAGAGAGTTTGAAAAATTATGAATTTCCACCAGGAAGAATGTGTCTACTCAAAGGCATAAACGATACGCTCATCATAGATGATACTTACAATTCTTCACCCTTTGCTTGTGAGTCTGCATTACGCACTTTGGGCGAAGTGGGTGAGCGTGATTCATCTCCTCTACGCAAGATTGCAGTTTTGGGTGACATGCTAGAGCTGGGTAAACACACCGAAGAAGCACATAAAAATATCGGTAAATTTGCGAGCAGTCATGTGGAGGTACTGATGGTGGTAGGCCCTAGAGCAAAATCTATCAAAGAAGGCGCTTTAGAAGCAGGCATGAAGGCAGAAAATATTTTTGAATTTT
>JAGOPQ010000009.1 GCA_017991915.1 Minisyncoccota bacterium
GAAAAACAAAAAGATAAGCCGCACTAGTGACGGTGACAATATCACGCAATTGAAACTTATCAGTTACCCACATAAAATATTTTTCAATTCTGGGAGCCAAGAAAATAACAGCAATGGTGGCTATAAATGACAACTGGAAAGATACGTCATACACCAAAATCAAAGGATTTAATAAAATCATAAATACTCCCGCCAAAACTAGCGCGCGAGCGACATCGTAATTCCTACCTGTCGCCCGAGCCACCAGCGCGAGAGTGGCCATCACTCCTGCACGTATAGCTGTAGAGCTTCCGCCAGTCATTAAAATAAATAAAATGATAGAGAAAATTCCCATACCTATGCCCAAATTTTTAGGTAGAAATGAGAATAATTTCATTATCCATTCAGCTACTATAGTAACGTTATAGCCCGATAGGGCTACTATGTGTATGGTGCCGGTATCTACGAAGCTCTGCCTAAGTTCTCGGTCAAATTGAGATTTCTCACCCAGTATCAAACCACCCATCAGCAAATTCTCGGGCGAACGAATCACAAAATTCATCTGACTTAAAAACTTTTCTTTTGCAGAAAACAAAACAGCTTTTATAAAGCCACCATTCCCCCTTTTCACCACTTCCACATTTCCATAATTGATCAGATACAGAATTCCGTCTTTGCGTAAATAATTTATATAATCAAATTCTTTCCCTTGATCGGTCAGAAAATTCTCTGGCTTTTCTAATTTACCAGAAAAATTTATCTTATCTCCATACTTCACATCCTCTCCCAGTCCAACAGAGACAAGTATTTTGATCTCTGCATCATTCAATGCCGTCTCCACTACTAGCTTTTGGTTGCTTTCTCTTTCATCAGGTTCATCCACAACCTGCCCCACTAGGCTAACCTTCTGTCCGACTTGAGATTCAAAAACTTCCGGCGCTTTATCATCAGCAGAGTTAAATCGTACAATACCCAATGCAAACGTAATGAAAAAAATTGCTCCTATTACTCCCCACTTTAGTTTGGTAAAGTAACTAAATAATAAAACCAAAAACGATAGAGCGAGAACAAAAATAATAAAGTATGTGTCTACAAAAATAAAAGATCGAGTCAACACTCCTAATACAAACCCGAAACATATTGAATAGAAAACTCTATCCCGCATTTTGTAAAAAATTTACTTTTTAAATTTCTTTAATTCCGTCGGCTCACCATAACCACAAGCCACAGCGATGACATCTGCACGTTCATTGTGCACATTTTCATTGTGCCCTTTTACATATGTCCACTTCGGCTTAAATTCTTGATTGAGCTCGTAGAGTGCTTCCCAGAGTTCTTTATTTAAAACTGGCTTCTTGGCAGCATTTCGCCAGCCATTTCTGATCCAACCATGTATCCATTCAGTGATTCCCAGAATCACATACTTGGAGTCAGAAATTATCTCCACATTTCCTTTTATGTTCTCGGTCTTTAAAAACTTCATGGCTTCTATCGGCCCTGTGAGTTCCATCTGATTATTCGTAGCATGTGGACTGTTTCCACCCAATTCAAACTCTTGGTCATCCATAAGAAAAACTGCTCCCCAGCCAGCCTTACCAGGATTCCCACTCGCTGCTCCATCTGTATATATTTTTATTTCGCTGTTTTTCATTGTTGTTTTATAGTATATCAATAATTCTTAAACGTAGCTCCTCCCTACCTCGAAAGCGAGATAAATCAAAAGTGGCTAGTAGGCTTATAGGTTTGCCATCAGTGATAGAAGCTCCAAATGAATCTTCGGTTGAGAAAAAAGAAATAGCTTTGGCTACCTTACGCCCAGAATCCGAAAACATAATTTCCAAATGTTCACCCGAGCCATTCTTGCCAAATTTTTTTATATTTTCAACTTTGATACCTTCAAACATAAAAGATGGTTTACTGTTCGCCAAACCAAATGGCCCCATCTTTTCTATTTCTTTCCAGTTTTTTATATTCACCAAACTCAAATCCGACTTGATATCAAATTCTGGACCTGGGGTATTTTTATCACGTTTAACTTTGTGAAAAGATTTATTTAAAGATTCTTCTAAGAAATGAATTTTATCAGTTGCTACCTTGAAGCCCCCAGCTTGATCGTGGCCACCAAATTCTATAAAAGCATCCGCAGATTCTTTGGCATCAGTCATGAGCTCTACCACTGAAACGGAGCCATCGCCACGACATGAACCACGAATAAATTCACTTTCATCTTTACCCCAGACAAACACGGTCTTGCCATACTCATCTGCAATCTTTCCCGCCACCAAGCCAAGCACACCTATCTTCCATTCTGGATTGCCTATTACTATCACATCTCCATTCTGATTCTCTTTGCGCTTCTCTAATTTTTTATTTACATCTCGCATGATACCCTTCACTATGCTTTTTCTCTCATCGTTTATTTTAGTTAAGTGATCAGCAAGAATTCCCGCTTGAACTTCATCATCCGTAGAAAGTAACTCAAAAGCACGCATTGGGTCATCCATACGTGAAGCCGCATTGATTCTAGGAGTAATCATAAAACCAACATCATCTTCAGTGAGATATTTCTGCTCTATCTTCATTTTAGCTAAAAGTTTTTGTAGTCCTGGTCGTGGAGATTTCCGCAAAACCTTCATGCCGAAATATACAATCGCTCGATTCTCCCCCGTAAGTGGCACCATATCCGACAGTGTGGCTAGGCCAGCCATATCCAGCATCCATTTCTCTGCGCCTTCACGCACTTTGAAATATTCACCATACTTTTTTAAAAATCCTTGTACAAATTTAAACATCACCCCAGAGCCACAAAGCATCTTCTCAGGATATTCATCCACCTTTGGATTTAAAATTGCGTAAGCACGCGGGAGTATCGCTGGTGGTATATGGTGATCAGTGATGATGACATCGATACCATCCACTTCAGCTTGAGCCACTTCAGCTACCGCAGTGATACCAAGGTCAATAGTGATCAAAAGCTTCACACCCTTGTCGGCAAATTGTTGAATAGCTTCCAGGTTGAGCCCATAGCCTTCAGAATTTCTCTGAGGGATATACACTTCATAATTTTTATAATTTATAAGCTTGAGTAGATCCACAAGTATCACCGCTCCCGGAATACCGTCACAATCGTAGTCGGCATAGACTATGATCTTTTCATTGGCTTCGGTGGCTTCAAATAGCCTGACACAGGCCTTTTCCATATCACGCATTAAAAATGGATTGTGAAAATCCCTAGCATAATCAGGGTTTAAAAAATTTTCAGCTTGTGTTTCGTCAGTGATTCCTCTCTTCTCCAACAAGGTTCTCAGTAATTCTCCGTACTTTTGCATAAATTGAATTTTAGCATACAATAGTGAGTATGGAGAATTGCATTTTTTGTAAGATAGTTAGAGGTGAAATTCCTCACGGCAAGGTATATGAAGACGAAAATACTTTTGCCTTTTTAGACATTGAGCCGATCTCCATGGGACATATTTTAGTAATACCCAAAGAACATGTGGTATGGATGCAAGACGCTAGTGATGAACTAATATCAGAAATATTCAAGTTATCTAAAAGGTTAATGATCACAATTAAAAAAATTTTTAATTGTGATTACGTGCAATTAGCTATTAGTGGAAAAGATGTTGCCCACTTTCACATACATCTAATACCTCGCTACCTAGATGACGGTCTCTCAAACTGGCCAACAAAAAAATACAAGGACGGAGAAATGGAGGAAACTGCAAAAAAAATTATTGCAGGGCTTTAATGCCGGGCAGTGTGCCATTTACCAAGAAATCCAAAGTAGCTCCTCCACCAGTAGAAACAAAAGTAAAATCTTTTTCCATTCCCATCTCTGAGATGAGCGCCACGGTATCCCCACCACCGATAATACTTTTTGCTTGAGAATCAGCGACTAATTTCAAAATTTGTTTTGTGCCTTCGCCTCCGCCAGATTCATATTTTCCAAGCGGACCATTCCACAAAATTAGTTTGGCATTTTTTACATACGGCTCAAGCATGGCTACTGCGCCACCACCCAAATCTAGAATTGAATCCCCTGCTAAAACTTCAGTGACTTTTTTACCAACCAATTTATCATCAGATAAAACAATGACATCTTCGGGCAAAAGTAGTTTTGGATTATTTAATATTTCTTCTATACCAGAACTTGTTCCATCCACCAAAGACTGGCCAACTTCATAACCCTTGGCTTTGAGAAAATCATTTAACAATGCCCCGCCGACAAAAACATAATCAGCTAAATCTAGGTATTTTTTTATTAAAGGCATTTTGGTTGAGAATTTTGATCCACCTAAAATAAACAAGAATGGTCGCTCAGGGTTCTCTATTGCCGTAGAAAGATTTCGAACTTCTTCTTCGAGCTGAAAACCAGCATAAGACGGCAATAAGGTGGGTACAAGCACGATGGAAGAATCCTCGCGATGGGATACCGGAAAAGCGTCATTTACGTATATTTCTGCAAGTTCAGCTAGTTTTTTAGCGAACTCCATATCGCCAGATTGCTCGCCTTTTTCTCGTCTTAGGTTTTCAAGTAAAATGATTTCACCATCTTGCATCTCAGCTACTTTTTTTACAACTTCTTCACCAACTACTTGCGATACAAAAGTTGTAGTAATATATTTGTTCAAGCACTCGCTGACTTTAGCTAAACTCTCCTCTCCCTTACCAAGGTGAGAAATCAGAATTAACTTCGCGCCTTGTTCCTCTAAGAATCTAATTGTCGGCAAGGCTTTTTGAATGCGAAAATCATCTTCAACGTCACCATCTTTAAGCGGTACATTGAAATCTACCCGCACTAAAACCTTTTTACCTTTTATGTCTGTTAGTTTTTTAAGGCTTCGCATATATTTACAATTGCTGTGAATTTTTTAACATCCAAACTAGCTTTCCCAGGCAATAAACCATCTACTCCACCATGCTGTAGAAATTCACCAGCATCACGCTCGTTTACTGAGCCACCGTAGAGCACTCGCATACCCGAAGCAATCTGTGGTGAGCTGATATCAGCCAATACTTTTTTAATAAAAATAGACATCTCTTCTGAATCTTTCGCCGTAGCATCTTTACGATTGGCGGTGGTAGAGATAGCCCAGACTGGTTCATAAGCTATGATAACTTTGGAAATCAAATTTTTAGAAACACCACTCAAGCATTCTACTAGCTGGGTTTTGACTAAATTAAAATATTCATGATTTTCATCTCTTTCTAACTCCCCCACACAAAGAATCGGCAACATACCTGAAGCAATGACTCCTTTTATTTTTTTATTTATATCAGCATTGGTTTCACCTAGTGCTCTCCTCTCAGAGTGACCAAGGATCACGTACTTCACTTTCATATTTGCCAACATGGCAGAGGATACTTCACCAGTAAAAGCACCGACCTCTCCCCCAAAAGCATCTTGAGCGCCGAGTTTTACCTTACTAGTTCTAATTTCAGCCAATTCCTCTAAATAAATGAACGGTGCGCAAATCACGACTTCAGTTTTCTTGATCGTCGAAAGAGACTTCGCAATACCACCAAATAGTTTTTCTGCGTCCTTAATGTTACTTGGATTCATTTTCCAATTTCCGACAACAATTTTCCGATTTTGCATATAGCAAATTATATCATAATGCGTTAAAATATAAGTGGTTATGACTTTCTCTAAGAATAAAAGGGGTTTTTCTTTAATAGAAGCATTGATAGGGACTGTGGTTTTTTCCTTGATAGCTCTTTCTTCGTATAAAGCATTCGGTGTACTCATGGATGCAGTACTAGAATCTCAAGCAAAAATTGCTGCCACTGAAGTAGCCAACGAAAGGTTTGAAATACTCAGAAACTTACCATACGTAGATGTAGGTATAGTGGGAGGATTACCTGTAGGTAAAATAGCCAGGAATCAAACAGTGGTGAGAGATAATTATTCATTCTCAGTATTAACGACCATAAGAAGTGTGGATGATACTTTTGATGGAACAATTGGTGGCAGTCCAAATGACACCTCCCCAGCAGACTACAAACTAGCTGATTTGGATATCACTTGCTCAAACTGCAAAATTTTCAATCCGTTAAAATTTACAACTCTTATTTCTCCTCGTGCATTAGAAACAGGACTAACTAATGGTGCTTTATTTATGCAAGTCATCGACTCAAGTGGCCTACCTGTCTCTGGAGCATCCATGCATATAGCAAATACCCAAACAAATCCAGATACTATAATTGATGAAGTAACAGATACTTCTGGATTTGTGAGAATTGTGGACGCAGTACCGGGGGCCAACGCTTACAACATTACTGCGACCAAAACTGGCTACTCTCAAGACCAAACATACATACCAGGTGGCGCAGCTGGAGCAACTCCACTCAAACCAGACTCTACTGTTGTAGCCCAACAAATAACTCAAGTTAGTTTTGCCATAGATAAGTTGAGCTCGCTGGATGTCTCCACGGTAAATGCATCTTGCGTGGCCATACCCAACATAGGATTTTCACTAACTGGAACAAAATTGATAGGAACTGGAGTTTTAAAATACCCAGCCCACACTTTCACCACCAATGGAACTGGAATTTTAAATATTCCAAACTTAGAATGGGACACTTACTCCACACTACTCACCTCTGCATCTTATGACTTAGCTGGTATGACACCACTACCATCATTTGCACTTAGCCCAAATACAACTCAAACACTAAAAATCATAGCTGTACCGCATGTGAATATGGCTTTATTGGTCACAGTTAAAGATTCAGCAAACAATCCAATCGATGGCGCAACGGTCCGATTGCAAAAATCAGGATTTGACCAGACTAAAACTACAAACAGTGGTACCTGCCCTACCCCGGGTGAGGTATTTTGGAATGGTCTGGCGAGTGGCACTTACACCCTGACTGTTTCCAAGGCGGGATATACAACGTCCATAAATAACGCGCTTAGTATTTCCACTGCTTGGAAAAACCAAACGGTTATCCTGGGACCTTAAAACATGAAAAGCAAAACACACAACCAAAAATATTCTAACCATCGAGCTACTACTCGAGGATTTACATTAGTAGAAACTCTTTTTGGAGTATCTATTTTTATTCTTATTGTGGTAGCCATGACCATGCTAGCGAGAAATATCTGGGTTTATAATTCTTTTATTTCAACTGGCTTATCTGACATCGACAGTGGAAGAAAAACAATCAAGACTATGACTGCCGAAATACGTACGGCTTCTTCTGCAAATACTGGAGCCTACGCCATCGCCCAAGCCACAGCAAACAGTCTGACTATTTATTCAGACATATACGACAATGGCCTAAAAGAAAAAGTTAGATATTTTGTAAACGGGACTTCACTACAAAAAGGCGTGACTATTCCAACTGGAAATCCACTAGATTACAACCCCGCCAATGAAAAAATTACCACCCTGATGACTAATGTCACCAATACATCATCTATTTTTAATTATTACAATGCCAACTACGATGGAACGACAGCTGCTCTTACTTTCCCCATCGACATAGCGGTAGTCCGTTTGGTCAAAATCACTATCACCACAGACAAGGATCCAAATCGCCCCCCAGCGCCAGTAACTTTTTCAACCCAAGTATCATTTAGAAACATAAAAGACAATTTATAATGCACAAAGCATTTACAAAAGAAAAAAATACTGGAATGATTATCGTACAGACTATGGTATTTGGTGCCATTGCGGTCATGATCATCGGGGCACTTTCAAGTTGGGCCGCTACATCAGTAAAAGCTGGAAGAGTGGCTTACAATAGAGAGCAAGCATTTCAATCCGCCGAAGCAGGACTCGATTATTATCGATGGCACCTGGCCCACGCTCCATCTGATTACCAAGATGGTACAAATTCCACAGGTCCATATGTACATTCCCTGAAAGACAAGAATGGAAATACTGCTGGCCAATTTTCTTTAACTATCACACCACCAAGTTCTGGATCAACTTTAGTAAAAATAAAATCAATCGGAGCCGCAGCAAATGATTCGACGTATCTAAGACGTCTAACTAGCCAAGTCGCTAAACCTTCAATAGCCGAGCACGCTATCGCTGGAAACAATGCCATGCGCTTCGGTGTGGGCACAGAAGTTTTCGGATCAATTCAAGTCAATGGAGGAATTCGTTTTGATGGACTAGCTCACAACGTCGTCCGAAGTGGAGTAGCCACTTATACAGACAATGACAGTGATGCCTGTACCCGATCTAATTCCTATGGTGTCCACACATGCATCTCCCCTAGGGATCCGACATCTCCCACTGCATTACCCGCGAGACCAGATGTATTTGAAGCTGGACGTCAGATGAGCCAACCAACCATAGACTTCTCTGGATTTACTGCCGACATTGCCAATTTAAAAACTCTGGGTCAGGCTACAGACGGATTTTACAGAGCTGCAGCTGGAGCGGGATTCGTCGGATACCACATTGTTTTAAAAACAAACAATACTTTTGATTTATATAAAATAAATACCTGGGTACCCTTGGGAACCTGCTCCAGCTCAAGCACAACAAGTCTAAGTATCAACACGCAAACCCTACAAGGCAACTACCCATTCCCAGTGAATGGAGTAATTTTCATACAAGACCATATAGTTATCGATGGACAGATAGACGGCGCTAGACTCACCATAGCCGCAGCCGTACTTCCAGAACCATCTGACACTACTCAATACAAAAACATAATCATCAACAATGATTTATCTTACACAAACTATGATGGTACGGACTCCATCGGCCTAGTTGGACAAGGAGGAATATTGGTAGGCATGGTCAGCGATACAAATTTAAAAATAGATGCTGCGCTAATGGCCCAGCATAACAACGTAGGTAGACCATCCTTCACTGGAAACTCTTGTACTTATAAAAATCGTTCAACTATTTCTCTTTACGGAATGATAGCATCATATACTAGATATGGTTTTGCTTACACTGACGGTAGTGGTTATAACATACGAAATATAAACTACGACGCAAACCTGCTTTATGCCCCACCACCTTCATTCCCTCTTACATCAGACCAATACCAAATACTATCTTGGCAAGAAGTGAAGAGTTAAATTAAATTTATTTAATACTATCGAGAACTGAGTAGAGTGGTGAAATCATTGAGATTGCAAAGAATCCCACTCCAGCACCGATGACAATCATCAGGATTGGTTCAATGATGGTGGAAAGATTCTTGGTTTTGTTTTCAATTTCTTCTTCGTAAAATAAAGCCACTTGGAGCAACATGTCAGACAGCTTGCCCGTCTCCTCCCCCACTTGAACCATTTCCGAAACCATCACTGGATAAAGATTTAAATTAGCTTCAAAAATATTAGAGAACGGAGCGCCTCGCTCTATATCTATTTTCCCCTGTTCTAGAACTTTCTTGTAATAAACATTTTGCACCACATCTTTAGTTATCTCCACTGCTCGGGTTATAGAAACTCCCGCAAGTAGTAAGGAAGATATGGTTCGTGTGGTTCGAGCGGTATTCAACTCCTTGGAAATATTTCCTATCACAGGAAGCTTGAGCACCACGAAATCAATATATTTAGACATAAATTTTGCTCTAAACAAGCTAAAAAAAGAAAAACCGGAAATAAACAATATAACAAAGGTTAGCATCAAATTATTGGAAAAGAAATTTCCAAGTGTCACGATGAGCCGAGTGGATGCCGGCAAAGTAACTCCAAGTTCTTTGAAAGTACTGGCTAAGGTCGGAACAACGAAAGCAAACATGAGCACTCCAATCACAATCATGGCAGAGAAAATAACTCCTGGATATATCAAGGCGCCTTTTATTTTTCGGGTCAATGAGTTGGCTTTTTCCAAGTTCAATCCGACATCTGAAAGTGCGCCTGAGAGGTTTCCAGATTCTTCACCCGCCCGAACCATGGAAACAAAAAGCGTGGAAAAAACATTTGGAAACTTTGCCAAACCAGCAGAAAATGTTTCTCCGGAATTAATATCCGCAGTCAATGAAGTCAGAACATTATTGAGTGTGACATTCTTGGTCTGTTTTTGTAACACCGATAGAGCACGAGATAAGGAAAGCCCCGCTTTCAACATTCCACTCAAGTTCTTGGTGAGGATGATCATCTCAGCCACACTGACTCTATTGAATACCTTCATGATTGCCAAATTAAAATCAAAAGAATTCTTATTTTTTTCTTTTATGGATATGGGTGTGGTACCACGAGAGCGGAGCTCGTGCGCCAATGCAAAACGATCTAGTGCATCTAGCTCACCTTCAAAAATTTCTCCATTTTTTGATTTTGCTTTATAAGTAAAGAGCATCCCAGTACTAAAATTTTAAGTTATTAATTTTTATGGTCATTTTATTTAATCAAAATTTAGTACGGGACAGGTAAAATTACTCAGACACCACACGGAACACCTCCTCTA
This sequence comes from Minisyncoccota bacterium, assembly GCA_017991915.1. Classification (GTDB taxonomy): domain Bacteria; phylum Patescibacteriota; class Minisyncoccia; order Phycocordibacterales; family UBA9973; genus UBA9973. Next base: position 10,365 of record JAGOPQ010000009.1, read on the forward strand.
GAGTAGTCATACCTATGACGCACTGGAAAATACCATCTTCGAGCATGGTCATCATCCCCTCTTTCTTGGCTTGTATTTCTATGTCGTCTTGTGAAGCTCCCTTGATGATCAATTCCTTGATAGCTGGTGAAACTTTTAGAACCTCATGTATACCAACACGGTTGGAGTATCCGTCTGGAGACTCATCACTCTTTATAGCCCTATAAAAAGGAATCTTGTCCCAGGTGTCCCCTTCTCCAATTATTTTTTCTTCTTTGAGAATTACCAACATTCTGTCTAAATCCACGAGCTTGGCGAGATTTTTAATTTCGGCAGCAGATAGAAAATATTTTTCTTTCGAAGCAATCAGTTTACGCACCAATCTCTGAGCAATGATTGTCTTGGCAGTGGAAATAATCAAGAAAGGTTCTACTCCCATGTCTATCAATCTAGGTATGGCACCCGCGGCTGAGTTGGTGTGAATGGTAGAAAGCACCAAGTGTCCAGTGAGTGAAGCGTTGACCGCTAGTCCGGCTGTCTCCCCGTCTCGAATCTCTCCCACCATGATGATGTCTGGATCCTGACGAAGAAGTGAACGAAGTCCGTTTGCAAAAGTTAGTCCAATTTCAGGCTTCACTTGAGTTTGGTTTACTCTCGGCATCTGATACTCGATAGGGTCTTCGACTGTAGAAATATTTACTTCTGGTTTATTGAGTCCAGCCAGCATCGTATAAAGTGTGGTAGTTTTTCCAGAACCTGTCGGACCAGTGGCGAGGAGCATTCCTGTTTTCATTTTCAATGAAGCATATATTCTCTCTAAACCTTCTCCGTGAAATCCAAGTGATTCCAAAGAAAATCCGTGCGAGTCCTCTTTCAAGATACGAATAACTGTTTTCTCGCCAAAGAAAGTAGGCAACGTAGAAACACGGAATGAAAACTCTTCCCCATTTTGATTTATTTTAAATCTTCCGTCTTGAGGCAATCGCTTTTCATCCAATTTTAGGTTGGAAAGCACTTTAATACGAGCGGTAATACCAGCACCAGCATTTTTCTCTAGAGCCATGGCATCGTGCAGTATGCCGTCTATACGGTAACGGACCACCAGATCTTTGTCCCCTGGTTCAATATGAATATCAGAAGCGTTTTGTAGAATTGCGTGAAAAATCAGTGAGTCCACAATCTTTATGACTGGTAAATCTTCAGCCATTTCTTTCAATTCCTTTTCAGACTTTTCTTCTCCTTCTTTTCCAGAAGATTTTAATGAGTTAGATTCTTTTTGAATAATGCTATCAAACTCTACTTGCAGACTCTTGCGGTATTGCACCAGCACAGCTTTTATGGAAGGTGCATCGGTAAGTCTAGGTAATATTTTGAGTCCTGAACGCTTCTTGATGAAATCAATCACCGGCAAGTCATCCACATCTAACATGGCTACTTCGAGGCCTTTGTCTGTTTGTTTATAGGCGATGATGTTGTAATTGCGAGCGATGGGTTCAGGCACGAGTGAGAGCACCGCAAAATCAATCTTTTGACTAGTAAGGTCTATGTAAGGTATACCAAGGACAAAGGCCTCCATTCTTTTTAAATCCGTCTCGGAAATTTTACCCTCAGATAGTAAAACATCACCCAATTTTTGTTTTTTGGATTCAGCTTGTTTGGAAAATTCATCTAGATCAGAACTAGAAACCAATTTGGAATCTAAAATAGTTTTCTTCAACTGTTCATCAGTGATTTGCACCTATATAGTATAGCAAAAAATATATACAATGGAGCAATTTTATTCACATAAAAACACTTCCGCAGTTCGTGCTTCCCTATTTGTCTGGGCAGGTTGTGGTAGTTGCCGACTTAGAAACTGCCTTAGAGGAACCAGTACTATCTATACACCAGAATTCTTTACCCTCCTCAGCCGCTACAAGATTTGTAGATATAGCATAGCTTTTTGAATTGCTATAGCAGAAAATTTTTGGAGTGACCGCATTGTCTTTTAATGTTTTGGTTGCACTCTCGATAGATGCAGATATTACTGAGTCGGTAAACAATGTTCCCTTGGTCGTACAACTACCCTTCGCCACACCACCATAGGAAGAATTGTGTGAGTCGTAATAAAGTTCTCCTTGAGCTCTGTTGTTGGAAAGAATTGCTTTTATTCGGGCATTGGATCCTGCCTCTTGTGCGGCTTTGAACGACGGGCCGATAACCTCCTCTAGGTTTTTTGCATTCTCTGGTGCTTGTATATCCACAACTTTATTTATATCGTTAAAAACTAATTTAAAAATTAGATTTACTTGCTTATCTTTTAGTTGGAGGACATCTGCTGGAGGAACTATCCTAAAAGTGTATTGCAAAATCGCAGGGTATCCCGCACCATCCACCCAAATTTGCATCTGTGTGTTGGCATTATAGTAATCAAAGACTTGGTCAAAATCAGAGCTCTGTAGATAATCAAGCATTGACTGATCGGTGAGCCATGGCAAGGAAGATTTAAAGTCATTATCTTTTGTCTCCTCTATCAATGTTTTAAAGAAAGGCACAATGCCATCCTTGTTTATTATTAAGTTATATCTATAAAGATTTCTTCCATCTACTTTCTCAGACTTCGGACTGCCATCAAAATGAACAAGTTTGTTCTGGTCGGCAATTTGCGCAGCCGTGGTCAAGAACTTTATAAATTCATCCTTATTTTTCTTATACGAAGCTTCTAAATTCGGCAATCCATCTGCTATTGATGAAACTGGATCCGAATAATATGCGGGAGTAGATTTATCATCAGCAGATTTTACCGGTAACTTAACCCAATCCCCCTTCGCTAGAGGCACCGCCCCAAGAAAAAAGCTAGGGATATTGTTTATCCGAAGATAATATCCCGCATCCTTGTGCAACAAGTCGATATTTATTTTATAAGCAAGATCTCCGAAATCACCATTGGCATCCATGTTGAATTTCCAATTGCTGGTGTTCCAGTCTGCTGTTGCCCCCGCAGAGGCACTGAGGGAGAAGTCCGCTGGAGCCATTTTTGTGTAATCCTGAAGCTGTAAGAAAAATGGTTTTGGTGGTTCATTTGAAATATAAGAGCCATATGTGTCTTTTGTATACGTTACTGTCTGATTTTCTATTTTGGGATAACTATAAGTGGCACCATTTGATGGAATTGAGCTAAAACCAAAGGAATTTTGTATTTGTGAAATAGCCTCTTTGGTCTCGAGTGTGGTGCTAAGTGTAAAATTCTTTCCGCCCTCTGTAAGCTGATATTTATATGTCGCGCCGGTTACTGGATCCTTGATCGAGATATCTCCATAGAAATTACCTTTACTAAAGACGTTAGATATAGTTTGTGGAAATTGGGATGAATATCTTATGGAATTTAAAATGTTACTTATGTCTGACAGGCGCTTCACGTCATTCTTGTATTTGGCATTGAGTTCGACTTGGGATGATAGTACCGCATCAAAAGGCACAGCCCCCTGGTCTCGAGGGACTGCTTCTACCGATATTGATGATGCATAGGAAGAAGAATTTATTTTTGAAGCTTTTTCAAGAAGGCTAGAGAAGAAATTGCTTTCTTTGTATGGAGAAGAGGAAAAGGGTCCAATTTTTGCAAAAAATGCATATGCTCCCCCACCAATTAAAAACAAAACTAATATCAAACCAAAAATAATAGGAAACTTTTTATTAAAAGAATGTGTGGGTGTATATACTGGCGTAGAAATCGGAGACTTGGGTGGAAAAATTGGAGAGCCTAAAGAATTGGCAACTATTGGCGGTGTGTTTGGTGTTGATGTATTCAAGGCGGTCCAGCCTTCAGGTTGAGACATTTCCCTCAAGGAAACACTAGGAGTATTTAATGGTGATGGTGTCGGGTTTGATATTACTGGCGCAACAGACGGAAGATGTTCTGCAAGCTTTGGTTGAGGAATGGATTCTATTTTTTTAAACGCCTCAGATATATCAGAACTACTCCAACCACCAGACTGAAGTAGATTGGACTTGATAAGATCCTTCGGTACACCTTTTATTATTTGATCCTGAATATATCCTAGCAATTCAGCATTAATCATTCTAAAAATTATATCACATAAAAACACAAAAGCCTTCCCGATTGGAAAGGCGTCTGATGATTTCTTTTTTCTTTGAGCCCAGGCCATCTCCGAAATGGATGACTGGGCTCGGTGTCGTGGCTCTTCATTAGAAGAAGAGCCGAACGATGGGCATGGCCAGGTCGGGAATACCCCAACATGGAGCCGCCGGAGTGGCGTGAGTTGCGCAGTATGCCCACGAAAGGCTCCACAGCACCCACACCAGTACAACCAGAACAAGCAGGGCGATGAACTCGACCACTTTCTCATTCCGGGACATCGACGGACCGATGTTATCGTACGCACTCCACTGCTTGCCCTCAGACTCAATGTTCATTTTGCTATCCCCCTTAACGGAAGGCCAGCGTTGTGTAGCCCTAAACTGCGACCACACTTTACTCATATATAGTATAGCATACTTAAACTTAAAAGTCAAGAAATAAACCTTTATTTTACAAGCCCAAATAGCACAAAAGCCCCTTTTTGGGGGCTTTTGTGGGTATAAAGAGATTTCTTTATTTAGCAGTACAAGCCTTCCCTGTAGTGGTGCTGAAACCATTTGGGGATGTACAACCTGCTGGCAAACTAGACATAACGCATGCCTTCCCTGTTGTGGCACTAAAGCCAGAAGATGAAGTACATCCAGACGGCAAGGATAAAATTATTCCACCGGCTTTTAGATAATTAGTACATCCCATGCCAGCTGGTACTCCAGCCATTTCACAAATATTTTCGTAACCAATATTGAGTGGTGCACCATTTACTTGTCTAAATACATCGTTTGATGTCTTGCCTCCGTCAATAAATAATGGTGGTGCTCCTTCTGCTTTTAGATCTCTCATCACTATACCGTATGCATTTCGTACTGTGTTGTCAGTAAACATAAATCCTCCACATCCTGTAGATGTTGGGACTGAATAGTCATAATTAATCAGAATTGGTAAGGTTGGAAACACTGGAAAATTTCCAAACCCAGGGACAGTCACTGTATTGGGCACTACATTTCTATTGTATGTCCAACCAGATGGCAATATAAAGAGCACGGCTGGAGAAATAATACGCCCACTTGGACCAACAATCTGCCCTGTACTATTCTCAACATTTTTAGACAAATCTACTACATCAGCTGCAGGGCATGTGGGTAGGTTTGTAGGAGTAACCTTTGGCAGAGTTACATTACTTCCAGGAACTACAAAGTTTGTGGTTAATCCTCCGGAAGCAATCTTGGTTAAATATTTTTCTTCACCCCAACCAACAGCAATATTTTGAAAACTAATATTCCACCAATTTTCTCCATTCACCATAACTGGACCACCCCAAACGGTTCCCTTGGTGCCGGTTGGCGCAGTGGCAAGAATAGTCGCCGTGATGTTGGAAATTGACTTTACATTCAAAGATGTAGTTGTAGATACTGTGTCACCAACTGCAAACTTTGCATTTCCAGTTGTAGTGCTTGAAACACTAGTTGTAGGAGTAGAAACAGGGGCAGATCCAGTTTTGGTTACAAAATCTTGCGCAATCCAGCCCGCCTTACCATTGGTAAAGTTTACATTCCACCAAGTATACCCACCACCATATCCAGGACCGGCCACTATGGTTCCCTGCGCGCCAGTTGACTCAGTAGATAGAACTGGAGCAGTGAGCGCTGCACCCTGTCTGACATTCAAAAGTTTGTTCACTGAAATTATATCTCCAACATTTAGGTATGTGGACCCAGAACTTAGAGAAGCGGAACTGGAGTAGTTTGTTCCACCTACATTTACCACCACAGAGTCAGCGAAATTTCCGCAAGTGATTTTGTATTCTATAGAACTAGTTGGATAAACTGGAACGGTGCCACTGCTAAGTGGTACTAGTACGCCAGTAAACTCACTAGGAGGTGTGGAAGATTTATAACAAGAAGTTTGATTGGAAACTTTCCAAGAAAGACTTACAGGAGTACCCAGACTTATACTGAGTGGACCGTTTACTCCATTCGCCAACAAAGCAACGTTTGCACTACTGGTTGTGGTGTTTGTAACTGAACTCACAGCACTACCACCGGATGCACCAGAGGAACCGCCTTCAATAATAAGAACATTGGAAGGAACGTAATTTTCTAAATAATTTTCTGCACTCCAACCTAGATAATTACTAAACTGAATCTTCCACCAATAAAATGACCCCGCATATATAGGACCGTCCACCACCGTACCTTGGGCACCAGCATCTACTGCACCCATCAATACTCCGTTTGCAGTTTGTCGTACGTTAACTTTAGTGATAGCTTGCACCTGGGAACCCTTAGAGAATTTTGTAGAAGTTCCACTTTGTCCAGAATTGTTAGAAGTGTTTGTGGTTGTATTTGTGTTTGTTGTTGGGGTTGTGTTTGAAGTATTTGTATTGGTATTAGTAGATGTTAGTGCTGTGTTGAGTGGACATGCGACACGGGTGGATGAAGAAAATGGTGAGAACCAAACCTCGCTACTTGCGCCACCAGTTGAACCAACAAACCCCATGTTTGATTGGTATTCAAATACCCCACTACTTATGTCATAAGTTTGAAATAATGAACCATTGGTCACACTCTTCCCTGCTGGGACAGATAGACCTCCAGGTCCGGCAAATGGTGTTCCATCAGAACGAAGCAACCCAGACAAAGATTGCGGTAAGCCCATTGCAGTATAATATTCAGTATAATATTTACCCAAGTCAGCTGGGAGAAGAGCAATACCATTTTGAATTCTCCATTCAATCTCTTTCCACCTAGGATTACCAGTCATGTATGCAGGGCCCCAGGTATAGCCAGGAGCTGGTGCACCAGCTGTAGGGGTGCCAACAACCATATTTGTGCACTCAGCTGCTAGTGAAGTTGATACAGGGTTTTGTCCTCTAAAATTTGCTACGACTGAATCGACAAGTATAGTTTGTCCATTGTAAACACCATTGTTGCACTGAAGTTGGAAAGTTATAGACAGAGCGTCAGCTGAATACGGATAACCATTGATTCCCGGAGCGATAGGTCCAAAGGTGTAATTGCCCCAATTTGTGGCCATAAAAGTTCCGACGATTCCACCAGATTCTGGAGGAGTTGGAATATTGCAAAGATTGTAAGCCATTGTGGAAGACCATTTAAACCACAACTTATCTCCATAAGAAAAAGAAATTGGTCCATCAGAAAAAGTAACTCCGTCAGTACTTATTTTTAAATCTGAACTTACAGATGGAGCCTGTTGGGCGCCTACTCTCGGAACAAAACTAATAGTAGAGAGCAGGAGAATCGCAACTAGAAAAAAACTTTTAATAATTTTTTGCATAGAAAATAGACTTAATTGATAATCATTAACCCATATATTCTAACACAAAGAATCACTTTTGGTCACAACTCTAAGTTGCATCTTTTGGTCACAACTCTAAGTTGCATCTTTTGGTCACAACTCTCGGCTCGTCGTCACTCGCCTCGGTCGCGACCCCGCCTCACCGCTTTTTCTACTGAAAAAGCATGGCTCCGGCTCACAAAAAAGCAAAAAGAGTGCCGAAGGGCACTCTTTTTACATTTTTGTGCCTTCGGTAGGAATCGAACCTACATCAAAGCCTTAGAAGAGCTCTGTTCTATCCATTGAACTACGAAGGCATGGCTCTGGTGCGCGGTGTAGGACTCGAACCTACGACCTTCCCGGTGTAAACGGGTTGCTCTACCAACTGAGCTAACCGCGCATGTTCTTTAAATTAACATTTTTAGAGCGATGGGTCAACGAAGGGAGCAGGAGAACTCAAAATTTCTTTAGATTTCTCTTCGCGAAGAAAGAAGAAATTCAAGACCTTATCTATCCTCTCTTGGTTGGCGGATTTCATTTGAATATTACTTTCTACCTCGGCGGCGGTAAAACCTTCGTCAATTTGCTTGAAAAGAAAGAAGCTGAAAAATAAAATGGCCACAACCACACCACAAGCTACGTACAAAACTATTTCCCAACAAACATCAGGGTTGGTGTGGAATCCACCCTTTTTAAAATTCTTTTGTTTTTTAAAAAATTCTAGTTTCATATTTCAGTTTATTGAATAAAACTCAAAAGCTTAATTCTAAAATCCGCGCTCCATAGACTAGAGGTAGTTTTTCCATCCGCTCCAGCCTTCACCGCGGCATTTTGCATGTCTGTCGATAAAAATTCAAGTTCATATGGAGAATTTTCCAATAATCTTAAAAATTTATAGACTGATTCAAAACTACCCACTGCTTTTATCTCTACCATCAAGCCACTCTTGTCCTTCAAAATATCAACAGACACAACTTCAGAAGTTGCTCCAGCTTTGACCGCCAACCCTTCGATGGTGTCTAAGAAAGGTACAATGTCAGAAGCATACGCAAAGTGTGACTCCAAGATGGCGCGTTTTTCTTCGGTAGATTTTATTAAATAGTCGAGTGAGGTTATCTCATTACGTCGGGCTGCCTCAGTTTGCCATTCATTTTGCATGACTTCTGCGTCTACTTGGTTGGTGTTAATTTGAGTATACAAATAGTAAAAAGAATAAGCGGATGCGCTCAAAAATAACAGAGCAAAGAATAGTGGAATTTTTTTAAATTTTTGGAAACTGCGTGGGCTTTCTTGCATATTATGAAGGAATTAAATTAATAGAAAATGGAATATCGGATCCTTTCACGAAATTTGATATAGGCAATTCAACTTTTTTAAAAGCCACGTTGTCTTCGAGAGCTTTACGGAGCAATAGCAACCTCTCTCTAGATGGAGCCACTCCGCGAATAGTTACCTTTTTGCCAGATAACGTAGTATTTTCATAGGTAATTTGGTTTATTTTTATCCCCGGAAGCTTTTTCAAAATAATTTCATTGATGATTTTTTGAGAGACCAAATATTTATTCTTTTCAGCGTTTTCAATCAAAACCAATTTATTGGTCAGGTTGGCTATTGTAGCCAGTGTATTTTGTCCCGCTACTGGTATGGCTTGTTGCTTTTGCAATTCTAGTTTTGAGGACACCAAGTTTTTACGAACAGAAGATAGGAAGTATGAGGGCATGATAGCAGTAGAAGCCATCAAAATGCACACACTGAGTACGCCCAAGCACACCACAAAAAGGCGATAATAAAAATCTTTAACTTTCTTTTTCTTTTCTTGATTTGGGATTAAATTAATCATAATCAAAATCACCCAGCGCCAACCCTAGTGCTGCCGCGAAGGTCAAAGACTTATTAAAACTAACATCCGGAATAAATTTCCCTGTGTCGGCAATGTTTATCCAGACATTTGCCATCTCTACTTTGCACTTTATACTGACAGACAAATATTCAGTAAGCCCAATCAAATTTGAATCCCCACCACAAAGAATTATTTTCTTTATTTGCGGATGATTGTTTCCGTCTTCGTCTTGGTGCGTATTCCAATACAAGAAATTTTTCACTATTTCATCACGCAAAACTGAAACACTGTTTAAAAGCACTGGGAAAATTTCTTTGTTTGGTGAATTACGTTGTAGTCCGTATTCTCTTTTTATTTTTTCGGCTTCTTCTACAGTGAGGTTGAAATTCTTCTTTATCATATCATTTAGAGCACTACCACCCATGTCCAATGTCGAGGTAAACACCACTACTCCAGAAGAAACGATAAAGATTCCAGTTCGAGTTTGTCCGAAATCTACAATCATGTATGTTTCCATATCCCCTTTTTTGACTACGGCTCGGCAGATGGCCTGAGCTTCCAATTCAAAGGATTGCACAGAAATCAAAGCTTCTCTAAAAACCGCGAGGTAGTTTTCAATGACTCCCTTGGGTATAGCCGCCACTTGAGCATCGAGCCCAGTTTTGTCTTGCTTTATCAAATCATAATCAAAAATAGCGTCTTGTGCTGGAATAGGTATGTGTTCTTCTAGTGAAAGCTCTATACCCTCTCGCACATTTTCGAGCCCAGTTTTGTCTAAGTGCAATCGAAAAAGATAAACTTGTTCCTCGGGTAGAGAAACCCGCACAAATTTTACACCCACTTCCTTTCTCAAGGAGAGCAAAACATCCCTCAAACCATTTGGGTCTTTTATTTTGCCTGATTCGATGATGCCAGGTGGAATCTTGCGTTCGCCAAATCTTCCAATTCTGACACCATGTTTGATGGGAATAAGTTCTAGAAATTTTATAGATTGATCAGAAACATCTAAACCAAAAGAGGGCGCCATCAAAAATTTTGGCGTTGGAAAAAGTCTATAGAACGAATTCCTAAACATTATAATATTATACGATATTTAAACTCGTACCGCTATGATATTTGTGGAGTATTTCGAAAAATTTTACTTTGCCCGGGTGCCGGCTGGGATGGATTGGTCTGGTGTAAGTAAAGAGAAGGCTCCATCATCATTGGAAACTGCCAAGATCATGCCCTGACTTTCGAGTCCACGAATCATTCTGGGCTCTAGGTTGGCTACGAACATGCACTTTCGCCCTACGAGCACACTGCAATCTGGAAAATATTCAGAAATTCCAGACAAAATTTGTCTTGGAGTTTCTTCGCCCAAATCTACGGACAACTTTAAAAGTTTGTCAGTATCTGGAACTTTTTCGGCGGAAAGGATGGCCCCCACCGCAATATCTACTTTTTTAAAATCATCTATTGATATCATATGCTTAACTTTTTTTATTTACTTTATCTAAATATCTCTGGAGTATGAGTGCGGCAGCTCCGGCATCTACCCTACCTCTTTTTTTATCTTTTAATTTACTATGTGCTTGAGAAGGACTCAAATCTCTCTTTGCTCCTCCCTGCTTTCGAGCTTCCACTGAAGTTAAGAATTCTTTTTGTTTGTGAATAGGTAAACCAAACTTCTCAACCAAATCGGTTATAAAAATTTCAATCCGCGCGGACAAAACATTTAGTCTTCCAGAAAAATCTACCGACTCCCCCACCACGATTTCTGTAATGTTTTCAGTTTTTATAATCTCACCAATTTTTTCAAAGGTTTTAGCGTCATTTAGGACAATCTCTTTGGGAAAAGCCAGTGTGCCACCTTCATCGGAAATAGCCACCCCGATTCTTTTCATCCCAAAATCAATACCCATCCATCTGCCCGTTGTCATAAACCTCATACTATCACAAAAAGTTGGTTAACTAAAAGATTGAAAAATATATTAAATAGAGTATATTACATTAGTCCCTAGGAGGCGTCGCATTGCGCCTCTCCGGCGCATCTGCCGATGAGGCAGAAGTGAAAATCTCATTATGTATTATTTTTACGTATTAAGATTTAGAAAAAATAAAAAGTTATATTACGGGTTTACAAAAAATTTAAGCCGTAGAATCACAGAACACAAATCAAAGAGTTCGGATTTTACCTCAAGAAATGGCTTGTTTGACTTAATTTTTTATGAAGCTTATATTAATGAAGCTGATGCAAGGGCTGCAGAGAAGTATTTTAAGACCGGACACGGTCGAGAAGTCCTAAGGGGTAAGTTAGAAAACTATCTAGGAGGCGTCGCATAGTGGTTTAGTGCACCTGTCTTGAAAACAGGAGTACCGCAAGGTACCGTGAGTTCGAATCTCACCGCCTCCGCAATTTTTCGAAAAGGGTTTCCGAATGCAAAATGGGGTCGGCGCGAAGCGCCGACACTAATGAATTCCCCCCGCCGAATTCAGAATCCAAAAGGGTTTTCCACGCTCCGCGTGGCTCAAAAAGTACGGTTCGATCTTTAATTAAAAAGTTCGAACCGACTTTTTTAAACAAATGAAGATTTTCTTCATTTGTTTTTTCGTTTGCCAATTCCATATTGGATATATTGGCTTTTAGGAATTTGTCGGTAAGTTCGAACCGATTATGAGATTTTTTCTCAAAAGCCAATAATTTCTCTTTTAAAAGTTGTTTTTGGTTTACTAACTTATTTTTAGAATCACGATATTCTTCCAAAGATAAGACATTTTCTAAATATAAGTTCATCAACTTTTCAACTTTTGAATCCAAAAGAGAAATCTCATCTTTTGTTTTTTGAGAAAAAATCTCACTCGATTGGATTTCGGATGATTGGTCTTTTTTGTTTTCTTCAATCATCCAGTTCGTCCAATCGAGTGGCAAAGAAACTTTTTTGATTTCTTCCTTTATTTGAGAAGTGATGATTTCTTCACGAACATATTTTTGTTCACAGGGATTTTTCCGTTTGGTACATCGTAAATAATTATGACCTTTTTGTGTTTCGGTGGTGATAAAACATCCACATTCTCCGCAACGGAAAAATCCTCTGTAAATATATTCTTTTAAACCTTTTCCTTTTGGTTTAGATTTTCGGCTCATCACTTCTTGAACGGAATCAAAAAGTTTCTTTGTGATAATCGGTTTGTGCTTTCCTTCGTATATTTCACCACCATATCTCATTAAGCCAGTGAATATCGGATTTCTCAAAATTTGTTGATAATTGGAAACGGAAAGCACCTTTCCATTCTTTCTGCTCAATCCAAGTTCATTAAACTTATCGTGAAGTTGTCGCAAAGTGAAGTTTCCAGTTGCATAGGCCTCAAATGTTTTCTTGATTAAAGGTGCGATATTCTCATCGGGTACAATTCCAGCACCTTTGACATTTATATAGCCCAGAGGCGACATTTGAGGCCATATACCGTCTTTCACTTTGTTTCTGTGTCCACGTTTAATATTTTCCGATAAGTTATCTACATAATATTTGGATTGTGAAAATGCAATGGAAAGCATGAACTTACCTTGTGGAGTGGTGTCACACCAGAAAGTTGGAAATTTAAGCTCGGTGATTTTCCCCGTATCGAGCAAATAAATAATTTTTCCACCATCAACACTATTTCTCGCTAATCTGTCGGGGTGCCACGCCAAAATTCCATTCGCCTCATTTGCTTCGATACGGAGAAGCATTTCATTAAATACTGGCCGACCCGGTGCTTTAGCGGTTTGTTTTTCCACGAAAATATCTACAACCTCAATTTGTTCTTTAACCGCTAATTCTTTGAGTTCGGCCAGTTGATCCGAAATGCTTCTAACTTGCCGATCTTCGGTATCGGTTGATTTGCGAGTATATATGAAAAATTTTCTGGTGTGGTCAATCATAATTTTGTATTGGCAAACGAGGAGCCACGCGGAGCGTGGAAAACCCTTTTGGATTCTGAATTCGGCGGGGGGAATTCATTAGTGTCGGCGCTTCGCGCCGACCCCATTTTGCATTCGGAAACCCTTTTCGAAAAATTGCGGTATTCATTGTACAAAATTCGAACCTTTTTTGAAAGCAATCCTGATGAAGAAATCTGAAACAATGCGGACGAAGTTTTGCGGAAACAATTTTCTGGGGAAAGGATTCCGCAAAACTT
>JAGOPQ010000023.1 GCA_017991915.1 Minisyncoccota bacterium
CCAGGGTGTTGTTATAGAGAACAGTTTCTCCTGATCTAATCACTAAACGTAGTTGGTCTCCGAGACCACCTTCATCCACTGCATTTATTGCTTCAACAATCACGTTTTGTGATACTCCGGAATTGTTTGTAACTCCTACCGTACGAACCACTTCACTTCCTGGCAAAAAGTTTGCCTCACTGAAAAGCGGATTGTTTTGAAAACTGACAGACAGTGGTGGTGTGGTTTGACCAAAAGAAATATTGGCAAAACCACCAAGCATTATTATTACCGCAACAGAAACTATTATTATTTTTAAAATTTTCTTCATTGGTTTTTATGGTGTTATCACTTCTGGTTCTGGAGTTGTGACCACTGTTTCTGTGACAGGTGTAACTTCGGGCACGACAGGCTCAGCTACAGGCGCGGCTTCCTCTATGACCATAGGTTCTGGTTCAGGTTCTTTTACTTCAACTGGAACAGGAAGAATCTCTATAACCTCCTCTGGCTCTATTACGGGAGTAACTAGTTCTACTACTGGTTCCTCTGTGATGTCTGACACAGGGAGTACTATCTCAGTGATCGGTTCTGCAACTGGCTCGGCAATCGCCTCAGGTGTTACTGTTGGCACTGTCTCTACTTCTACCACTTCCTCCACTTCCTCTTCTGGCAAAGCAGGTGTCATAGCTCCCAAAACCTCTTCTTCTGGTTCACCTCGCAAATCTAGCAGGAATGTATCTATTGGAAATGGGTCGTAAATTTTTCCACTTATCATAGATGTATTGAGCATTGGATTTTCTGGACCGAACGCTGTTATCTTTACCCAAATGTATCCGAGAAAACCGCTCGGCAAATCCCATGAATAAGATCCTGTATTCTCCAAACCACTTGCAATACCCACAGACTCATCACCGGGTGTCATCGTTGCGGAACCATCAATATCTTTCAGGTAAGACAAATTAATCTTCAAAGCATCGTTTGGACCATTTAGGTTTATTGCGTTCCACAAAATATTATAGTTGTAAGTCCAGTACCAAGTAAGTAGTCCGCTCTGGTCAGGATTTATTAGATTAAGTGTAGGTGGAGCTAAATCCACAAAATCACTAGCCTGGTTTGTATCATAGCCATTTGGTCTTCTGCCTAGTGTGTGTCCCTCCGGAACATCTGGAGACGCTGGATTCCACACACCAGTGTCCGTTCCCCAATTCATCTCATCCATCACGATACCATCTGGTCTTTTCAAAATAAGTCTATCGCCTGTGTTGGAAAGACTATTTAAACCACTTAAAACTATTGGCACAACTCCATTTGCCAGTTCCCAATAATTCCATGTGGTATTTGATGCCGTGATAACCCCATATCCTTTAGCTGGAATCATGATTGGAGAACTCGAAGCTAATGTATCACACCCACCATTATCACAAATCTGCCAGCCATTAATATCGAGCGCAGTATCTGTCTGGTTATAAATTTCTACCCATTCATTGTCTTGTTCCGTACCACGTTCGTCTGTATCAACATCGTAATAAACTTTGTTTATTCGAAAACCCCAAGAATATATTGTGCTTGTAGATGTCTCTGTGTCGTAATACCCACCATCTTCGTATTCATTATGTGGCGCTGTCTGGCGACCACTGTATTCAAAATTGAATGTACATATATTGTTATAAAAACCTGCACCCGGCGACATAGAGAAATCATATTTCCAAGAAGAAGCTGTCGTAGTAGCTGGCGACACAAAATCAGTCAGACTCCCCATGTATTGACTCTGACCATCTAAACCTGCATCCACACTAATAGCATCACAGAAAGGAACATCTCCCGAAACATTAGTGGTACTAGCATGATATTTTATTGGGTTACTATTTGTCTCAAGCGTTACGGCGATAGTTTTTGAAGTTGTTGTACCAGGATTAAAACTGAAGTGTGGTTCAGCAGTTTCAAAACCACTGTATGTGATTAGAAAATCCAGTGACCCAGTTATAAAACTATTGTCGGAGGAAGCCTCAGCGTCATTATAAAAAGCATTAGTTATATCGAGGTGCCCAAGACTTACAACACCTAAGGCCAAAATAATAGTAAGAGCAACGTGTCTCATAAAATCGTGAGTGAAAAACAGGTTATGGCTCTTTACACTTGCCTTTGGAGAAATTGTGACAATTTTTTTCACTTGTACTTTCCTTTTACGCGAAGCCACATGAGTAGCTACTAGTTTTTTTGCAACAATTTTTCTAACAACAAGTTTCCTTGGTGTAATTTTTGGTCTAGTGATTTTTATCACCCTTTCCTTTATATTTACTCTTTTTGTTTCTTTTTTAACTTTCATTATTTTCTCTTTTTCCTTGGCTCGCCGCATCTTTTGAGCGAAGGCGGCTTATTTCTCTCATTATTTTTCTGATCTCGTCATAAACAATAAAAATAGCTGGAATGACGATAATGAGAACCAGCCCCAACGGCTTTTTGATGAAATCCAAAACATACCCGGCATAAGGAATACTAAACAGAACCTTGCCGTGAATATCCGCCAACTTAATCTCTGTGTTATCGGGAGCATTATTGGCGTCCCCCTTTGTTGTGTAGAGCATGACCCCATCCACCGCACGACTCGAGACTAGACGGTGGGTCGTAGGAATCTCTGTACGAGTATCTTTGCCAAAGATAACAACGTCACCAATGTTGTATTGCTTTGCTGGTTTTATTACCACAATACTTCCGGTTTTGATCTCTGGTTCCATAGAGCCAGAAAGAACAACTTTGATCTGATAATTTCCCTTGACTGGAAACAAACTGATTATTAAGAACAAACCAACTAGAACTACCGCAATCGATATAACTGTTTTTAGAATTTTAAATAATTTACTCATTTTTACTTTTGCCTTTTATTGAAGCCTTTATCCCCCTCGCCTTGGAAGGTGAAGGGGTAAAAGCTTCAATAATTAATTACTGAATTTTTAGTTTGCGCCACCCGGACCAGTGACTGGAATAGGAAGCACAACATTTGCACAACTGAAACTTCCATTATTCCTAACCTGTTCAGCATAAGCTGTTAAGGTAGCAGAGAATGAATCTGACTGAGCAGTATTGCTCATTCCTGATCCATTACAACCAAACGTGCCACCTTGGTTTGGAGTAAGAGTTCCCGCACACCAAGCCAAACCAATATTTTTTGTTGTTGTAGCAACTAAAAATTGTTGATTCAATGAGTCCATACTCATGATGCTTGAAAGTGTTGATAAAGGTCCACTACCAAGAGCACCTTCACCCACATCATAAACACCATCACCATCTGTATCTCCCCAAGTAAAGACATTTAGGAAGTTTGATAACTCCCCCTTACCTGATGGATTTCCGACTCCCAAAGCATCACCAGCAGCCAATTCAGGAGAAAGTGGTTGAGCTGGATTCTCATCATCATTTTTATTTCCAACGATTAAACATGCATATGCATCATTATCATAAACATGGAGACTAATGACATTGGTTCCAAAATCTCCAGGTTTTACATCGTCAAACCTAAAAAATGAATCATTTTGCCCAAGATCTTTTTCCGTCCACAAACGACATTGACTCTGGAAAAAAGCGTCACCGCAGTTTCCATCAATGTGGAATTTGTAGATAAGACCAGCAGGGTTACTTTCAGGAGTTCCACTTGATAAGCCTTTATTTGTGACAACAAATTTCAAGACGTTATTTCCTTGCACCACATTTGCTGTGATATTTGCTGCTGGAATTAACAACATAGAACCCTGGAGATAACCGAACTCTCCAGTGTTTGATCCTATTAACACGTTGTTAAGATAAACCTCAACACCATTGTCTGAACCGACTGCCATAAACATATCAGTACTGACAATAGGACCCAGCCAAGTAAACTCTTTCTTAAAAGTATAAGAAGTGTCTACTAGTGTATCCGCTTGTTGTGTAGGGTTTTTCTCCCAAATCCACTGAGCACTAGATGCTAAGAGTGAAGGTTCATTTTGTGCTGTCCAAGCTGGATGAACCCAGGCAAGTACCGCAGAATATGGAGTCACTGCAACACCATTTTTTTCGATGACTATGTCCGAAGCGTCAGACACAACAGTTACGTCACAAGTTTTACAATCAACTCCATTATATGTTTGCTTCGTGTGATCTACCTTTAGATCTATCGAGCCAGCCACAAAAATGTTACCAGTTGATGCTTCGGTATCATTGTAGAAGGCACCGGTGACTCCCCACACCACCCCACCGACTGCCAGTATGACCGCAAGACTTAATAATATTTTTTTCATAATATTTTTTCAGTTAATAATTAGTTTTCAAGACTATAAGGCGAACCGTTGATCATAAGATTATCAACTAAAATAACTTGATTTGGATTCCATGTTCCCATACCAAGCGAAATTTCAACTATCTTTGCACTTGGATGTGCAGCTAGAACCTGTGCAAGAGTAATATTAGTTGCATACGCACCGCCTGAAGGAGTTGTTCCAAGGAAACCTCCATTACCCCAGAACTTACCGTTTGCCATTGTTGTATCCCAAGTTTGCCATGTATTTGCCAAGATACTTACATCATTAAGTGAATTGTGAGCAAAGATGTTGTAGTAAGGCTCATAAGTAATTTCTTCAGTATCTGCTGTATAAACGTCTCCATCTAGATCAATAACTAGACGCATTGTTGCATTTCCATTGACTAGATCGGCTGCTGAAACTTGCTTTGAGTCATAAGAAATACCAGTAAATGTACTCAAATTAAGATTTAAAGTACTGTTTGTCCAACGAACTCTTGAATCGTTATCTGCAATTGTTTCCAATTTCAATACATTTCCTCTTGGTTCTTCAACTACGATAGAAGCATCTGCTCCTGTTTGTGATGTTTCTACCCAAATAATTTGAGGTTCTTGTTGACCCAAGTCTGAACATTTGAAACTACCATTGTTTCTTGATTGCTCAACGTGGAAAGAAATATCGCCTGTCATACTATCTGTTTGAGTCTCGTTTCCTGTTGATGAAGGAAGTGTCCAAGACACACCAATATATGCTGTATCCGCTGGTAGAAGAGGTCCACCTCCTGTTGTTGAGTCATAAAGTGCTAGTGATCCGTTTGTTGGATTACCAGAAGCTAGAGTAGCTTCCCCACCATCCTGAACTCCGTTACTGTTTGTATCTTTCCAGATTGTCCAAAGCATTTTACTTTGTAACTCTCCATCATTAGTACCAACCGTAGCATCAACTGATGCCTCTGGCTCTGATTGGCCATTCTCAAAGTTGGTCAAATTTGATACAACGGCACATGCCCATGCATCGTTATTGATAACATGTAGAGAAATAGTTGTAGTTCCTACATCTCCTGGTTTTATATCACCGAAATTAAAAAACTTGTCACTTGTAGGAACTAAATCCTTAAGTGCCCAAGTTGCTGATGGAACGACTACTCCATTGTAAGTAGAAGCACTATCAATCTTTAGATCAATAGCACCAGCTGTAAACGTGTTACCTGTTGAAGTCTCTGTGTCAGAGAAGAACGCGCCCGTTGCGTTGACGGCTACTATAGCCACCACCGCAATAATACCTAAACTTAATAATATTTTTTTCATTATAAATTAAAAATTAAATAAACTAATAAAATTACTAATAATTTTGTTAATAAAATCTTCTACACTCTTCAATCCCCCCT
>JAGOPQ010000024.1 GCA_017991915.1 Minisyncoccota bacterium
GATTTATTCTGGCGTTTGTGTCATCTTTTACACCAACCACATTTGAAGTTGGGGTACTTCCAGCAACATACGCCTCAGCACCTTTAGGGAATAGTGCTCCCGCAGCCAGACCGAGCCCTGCTACGCCAGCGACTTTCATAAACAACCTCTTGTTTTCATCCACTGAAGAATCTTCTACTTTTGATTCAACAATTTTTGTTTTAGGAGATATTTTTTCTTCTACAATTTTAGTTTTTCTATAAACTCCATCAATTTGCCTACGCGAAGAATTCCTTTCGGTAAAAGTGTTTTTAGACTTCAGATCTAAATGATTTTTGGAGTCGGCCATATAAATTTATATGGCTTAATTTTACTATTACAAGAGTATATATGCAACTAAAAATATGCCTTTTAGTTGATTGTGAGGGAGGTCACACTCACCTTCTCGTCTGTTGTGAATGAAAAATTCTTTTTTTCTTGTATGTGTCCATCTTCATACATCACCGTTCCAGATTTTTTGGCCACATCTATGCTGACAGATGTCACGTACCACTTTCCACCGAGCACTGCTTTCACTGGTGAAAGGGTGGCAATATTGCTACGTAGGTACAATTCTACATTTTCACGAATAGTTAATTCAGAGCAATCCACATCTGACAAACCTAGCTGGTAAGAAATATTTTTTGAGTCTTTATAAACATATGTTCCGTCTCCGCGATCTACCATCTCACCAAAACCGACATCCGCAGTACCCTCACCAAAAATTATATTCAGTTCTTCTTTGGTATTCATGCCCTCTGCCAAAGTATCCCAGATGGCATTTACTGTGCGCGCCATCATCATCTTGTCTACAGCACCCACTGTGCCAGAAAATTTACCAACCTTGCTGTCTTTTTCAGCTGGTAGAAGTTTTAGCTCCCCTGTGGCTGAAGTTCCATCCATAACCAAGCGCAAAGTGTATTTATCTCCATAGCCACTTTCATTGACCGGGGTAAATTTAGCAAAGCAAAGTTCTTTGGCAGTTCCGGTTTGTGTTGTTTCCACAATTGGCGCACTGACGGGTTTTCTCAATATTAAAAATAGAGTTAGAGCTATAAAAACCACGAGTAAGATTATATATTTTAAATTTTTCATATTTATTTATTAATTATTGTTAGTAAAATCCTCTACCCACAAACATAGACGTACCTCGATTCACTTTATTTCAAAAGCGTATAAGCAATAGCACTCACCAAAGCAGTGACGAAAATTCCCCAAGCCATATCTATCAGGGTTACATTTAATGGCCACTTCGCCAATGTAGCCTGATTTGTAAGGTCATAAGTACCATAAGCTATTAAGCCCAAAAATGCTCCACGCATTACGGCTGTAGATAAAGATTTGGCTTCTAGTGCAGGATTTACTACAAAATACATAATACCGAAAGCGTACATGATATAGAAAAGTCCCGCTGGCCAGAGAGTAAATTTCTCCGCAAAAATATAGCCTAAATGTTTTTGATAAAAAGATTTAGTTATAACTCCGAGCCACAGCATGTCTGCGGCAATTAGTGGTAAAAGAATACTAAAGTATGTTTGCATAATTTTTATTTTATTTCTAATAATCTACCACCCTCCACTAGATCCTCCACCACCAGAACCTCCACCACCGAATCCCCCGAATCCGCCGCCACCAAACCCCCCACTTCCACCACCAAACCACCATGGATAACTTCCCATAGTTTCTTTCTGGGTGTGCGCTTTAGAAACCATATAATCAAAAAACAAACCGAATCCGATAAAAGCGATGATTACTGGTATGGCTATAAAAATAGAAGCAATTAGAAAATGCCAGATAGCTAACGCCACAACCCCAAACAAAACACCCCCATGCCACCAAGATTTTGACCTACCCAACGCGGCCGCCAAAATTTGGAAAATCAAAAAAACTAAAAAGAAAATAAATTCCCATGGAATTTTTGAAGCTCCACTTGAAGTAGAATAATCTTCAGGTACGATGTTATTTCCGCCAAGCGCTTCAATCATTTTATCCACGGCTCCATTTATTCCTCCGTAGTAGTCACCATTTCGAAACGCTGGAGTCATCACCTCGCTCTGTATGTATGAAGTACCGAGGTCGGTCAGATCACCTTCTACTCCGTATCCTGTATGGATGCGGGTTTTTCTTTCTTCTAAGGAAACCAACAGGAGCACTCCATTGTTTTTATCTTTTTTGCCGATACCCCACTTGGTAAATATTTCCTGCGCTACGTTTTCTATCACATCCCCGTCAAGCGTTGGGATAGTAACCACCGCTATTTCGTTTGTAGTGTTTTTCTCAAATGCATTTAGTTTGACCTCGAGTGACTGCACTTGTTCGGCACTCATCAAGGTGGCATAGTCTTTTACATAGCTGTTTGGGCGCTCGGGAATAGTAAAGGCCTGCACAGATAAGGGCAAAACGACTAACAGTAGTAATAGAAACTTGCGCATAATATTTACAAGCGCGTTTAGATTAATTTTCGAAGTCTACTTTTGGTGCTACTTGCTTACTGTCTTCCACCTCAAAGTATGCTCGTTCTGTTACACCAAATATTTTTGCAATTATTGATGAAGGGAATGTCTTCACATTTGTAGTAAACACACGTACGAGTTCGTTGTACTTTTGTCTTTCTACGGTGATTCTATTTTCTGTACCCTCGAGTGATGTAATCAAGTCTCGGTAAGCCTGAGAAGATTGCAGAGATGGATAAGCTTCAGCGATAACTAGCAATCTACCAAGTGCAGACTCGACTTGAGTGGCTGCTTGAGCTTTCTGATCAGGGGTAGTGGCACCAGAGTATCGAGTGCGGGCTTCAGCAATAGCCAAAAACACATCTTGCTCTTGCTTGGCTACACCCTTGACTGTATTTACGATATTTGGAATAAGATCAAAACGTCTTTGGTATTGGTTTTCTACTTGAGCCCATTGTGCAGTGATACTCTCCCCTGTTCGTACAAAGAAGTTGTATTTTGAAACCGCCCAAAGAGCGATAACTGCCACGACAGCAACGATGATAATCCACTTTTTATGTTTTTGCCAAAATGTTGTTTCCATATTTTTTAATTTAATAAATTACTACTAATGTACTTATATTATAACACATTTTACTCTTTTACTGGCATATCCATTCCCGCCCAGAGATTGCTTGTGCCGATAGCATTATTTCCACTTGATTTGATATATAGGAAAAGTTGCATTTTATAAGCTGAAACAGATTTCAATACTCCTAGTAAGTGCACTGCTAGAGTTGCGGTCGTGCCCCAAATAGTAGATTCTTTTTGGAAATCTTCATCGCTCAGCGCACCCACAGCTTCTTTGACAAAGCTAGCTTGGGCATCCATCTTCTCCATAAAATTTTCAAAAGTTACCAAATCTTTATTCTTGGCCAATTCCATGTAAATATTCTGATCGCCAGCGATGTAGGCACTGATTCCGGTGTGCATCATCTGACCAATGTATTGCATTAGCTCTAGTGTTGAGCGTTGCTTTTCGGTTGGGCGATAGTCTATCTTGCTCGCATCCACTTTCTCCGCCAAGTGTTTAATAATTTCTATATCCTTCACCAAACTTTCTATGTATTGTTCTTTGTTTATCATAAATAAAAAATAAATTAACCACGCACGATAATTATTAAAGCGACGTTTGATATTATATATGAATTTGTCGGCAAAGCAATTATATGCCCGCCACTCCAAATATTTTTCCCATTCCGAAAGTTATCACCATGGCCAATAAACCACCAAAGACGACTCGGATGACTGCGTTTGTCTTGTTCGCTCCGCCAACGTAGGCGCTCAAGGTACCAGTGATGATGAGGGCCACTATCACCGAAGCAAATGTAGAGTAAACTTGCATGGACGCAGAAGAAAACAGCACAGCTAGTATTGGAATGACAGCTCCAGCAAAGAATGCTGCTCCAGAAGCTCCGGCTGCGTGCCAAGGATTCGTTAGATCGTTTGGATTGATATTTAATTCAGCGTCCACGTGAGCGGCAAAAGCATCATGCTCGGTGAGTTCTATGGCCACCACCTCTGCAGTCTTTCGAGACAAGCCCTTACCTTGATATATGGTCACGAGTTCTTCGAGTTCTTGCTCAGGCAGATTGTCTAATTCTATTCTCTCTTTTCTCAGCAAAGCTCTTTCGGTGTCACGTTGAGCACTGACCGAAACATACTCCCCTACGGCCATAGACAAAGCTCCAGCTACAAGCGCTGCCAATCCCGCAGTCATAACAAAAACTTTACTATGAGAAGCTCCAGCCACACCCACTATCACCGAAGACACGGACACTATGCCGTCATTCGCGCCGAGAACTGCTGCTCTCAGCCAATTTAGTTTGGAATTGGTAGAAAAAGTATTGGATTCAGTGTGTGCTATTGGATTACGCAAAGAAGTCATATAAAAATTATATTATGATTAGAAATTTATAAATTAACGATTCAAGTAAGTGATGGTGAACTGGAGCACCGTAGCAAAAGACACCCACAACAAATATGGGATTTGAATATAGGTGACCCATTTTACATATGGATAGATAGCTACCATGGCCCAGACTATAGTGCCCCAGACTAGTACTATATCTAGCGCCGCGAAAAGATTATTTTTCAAACCAAACTGAAGCGGAGTAAAAATAAAATTAAAAATTAAATTCAAAATGAATGGCAACACCACGATAAATGGAATTTGCTTCTGCGTAAACATGATAAAAACCTTTCCGTAAGAAACCGCAATCAATACGTACAGAAAAGTCCACACCGGACCAAACAAGTAGCTAGGTGGTGACCACGTCGGCTTTATTAAAGTTGAATACCAATTGTAAGCATTGTTCATACTTACCATTGTACCACTACCACGCTGCTAAGATAGCACCCATAGCCACGATTGAGGCCAGAGAAGATACAATTTCAAACATCCAGAGCTTTGCTGAGCGATTCATCCAGATCACATCCATTGAAGAACCGGTGACGATAAAGCCGAGCCAAATCCAAAATCCAAAAATTGCTCCCTTAGCTGCACCCAGCACACCACTGTAAATCATGATTTGAGCCATAACGTAAGCAAAAACAAAATTGGCTACAAAATTCATAAACATTTTCCCGTACATATCGGAAAACTTTTCATTACCTGTCGGTACTATATTCGCTAGTCTCATCCAAAGTTTACCGAACAATGGACCATGAAACATAAAACCAATCATGAAATTCGCTGCTGCGGCTACCAAAATTGCTACAAAATTTAATGTCATATACTAAAATATTATATTAATAATAATGCACAAATATTATACCCCTAGCCTGCTGAAGCTACAAGCTGGAACTTTGATTTAGCGAAATCATGTCGCGCAACCGTCCGCTAAGCGCGACTAGTGACAAGCTTTAGCTTGTCCGCCCTTTTAAGCTTCTTAATCCTAGCTTCTTCTTTTGAAGCACTAGATCTATTTTTAAATTTTTCAGAATAAATTAATTTTACGGGCCGACGCGCAGATGTATACCTCGCGCCGAGCTTACTAGTATTGTGCTCGGTCACTCGCCTATCCAAATCTGTAGTGATGCCAGTGTACAGAGT
>JAGOPQ010000010.1 GCA_017991915.1 Minisyncoccota bacterium
CTTCTTGAGTGCTCGTTTTTGATTCACGTCTAGGCGGAATTTATCTTCCAATTTATCGTGTAGTTCCACGATAGCATTATATAACTAAATGTAATATAATGCAGTCATGAATAATATATTAAATTCACAGGTTTTCTTCTTTATTTCCTCAATTGGCTTCATCATTCTGTGGGGATTGATGGCTGTTTTCCTTTTTTACGTTATAAAATCAGCGTATTCTTTTTCCAGAATTATGGACAAGATAGAGCGCGGGATTGATACCGTGGGTGACGCTACATTGGAAATGCTTGAAGATGCCCGCGACAGCTTTTTAGCTAAGATGTTTTTCGGTAAAAAGAAAAAATCATCACGCAAGAAATAAGAGAAGCGAAAGATATGAATGATGATATATATAAAGCATCCATAAAGCTCCACAAAGAGCATCAAGGTAAACTAGAAACTGTTAGTAAGATCAAACTTAACTCTAAGGAAAATTTGTCCTTGGCTTACAGTCCCGGGGTGGCGGAAATTTCTCGTGAAATTTCACGTGACCCAAGCTTGGCTCGAGAATATACATTGAAGGGCAACACAGTCGCTGTGGTGAGTGATGGTTCTTCTATTTTGGGTCTTGGAAATTTGGGTGCCTTATCAGCTATACCAGTCATGGAAGGCAAGGCTGCAATTTTTAAAGAATTTGCTGGTGTGAATGCGTTTCCAATTTGCCTAGACACTCAAGATACTGAAGAGATTATCAAAGCAGTGAAACAAATCGCTCCAGTTTTTGGTGGAATAAATTTAGAAGATATTTCTGGACCAAAATGTTTTGAAATTGAGTCTAGGCTTCGTGCCGAGCTACCCATCCCCGTGATGCATGACGATCAATGGGGTGCAGCCACGGTGACCTTGGCGGGTATTATCAATGCACTAAAACTAACTGGTAAAAATAAAGAAACTGTAAAAGTAGTCATCAGTGGTATGGGCGCTGCTGGGGTGGCTACGGCTAGACTATTTGTAATTTGCGGAATAAAAAATATTATTTATTGCGACAGTAAAGGTATGGTGTATGAAGGACGAGGTGACCTAACCAAAGAGAAACAAGAATTACTGGATGCGAGTTCACTTAAAGGTAAAGAAGGCGGACTCGGTGATGCTGTCGTTGGTGCGGATATATTTATCGGGCTATCAAAGGCTGGCACTCTGACTAAAGAAATGGTGGCTACTATGGCTGACAAGCCAGTGATATTTGCGCTTGCCAATCCAACACCTGAGATAATGCCGGACGAGGCTTTGTCTGCTGGAGCGTATATCGTAGCTACTGGACGAAGCGATTTTCCCAACCAAGTAAATAATTCTTTAGTTTTCCCGGGCGTATTTAAAGGAATGCTTGAAGGAAATATTCCTCAATTTAAAATAGAAATGTTTTCTGGAATTGCCCAAGCTCTGGCTGATCATGTGACAGATTTATCACCTGAAAAAATATTACCCACAATGTTTGAGGGTGGGGTAGTGGACGTGGTGTCTAGCACCATTCAGAAGTATAAATAAATTTTGGCGGAGGTTTCTATGCTAATTGGAGCTTTTATTCAGCAATTTGAATAGTTGAAATACCTGAGGTATGGTTTTGGGTAAGAAAACCCTGATACTTTTGCAATTCAGGAATTTCGTTATCTTCTAGCTTTGAAAATAATACTTTTGTCACAAAATTCATTTGTTGGATTTTATTTTTATAAGGACATTTATTTATATCTCCCGAAATAATTATTTTTTGCTTATTTCCAATTAAGTCAAAAGTTTTTTCATCAAATAAATCAATGTTTTTTATAACAATGACTCTATCATTTATATCTGGTAGGGTTGTCATATATCGAGCGAATTCCTCAACTTCATCTTTTAGGAAAAATATAACAGCATCATCTCCCTTGTGTGTCGAAGTAGTTTGTTTCAAGAATTCTTCTCTTGCCATTTCATAGCCAGTCAAGAAGAGTAATTTAGAGCCACTGGCAAATAAATTTACTGCAAACGTAATAGTAAACAAAGAAGCTCCAGCTTTATCTTCACCATGAATTAAAAGGGGTAAATTGTTTTCACCACATTCAAACTCATCACCATTGAGTAATACTTTATTCATAAACAAATTATATCAAATATTTTGTGCGGGCATCGTCGGTTCAGTACCTGGGTAATGAAACACCGTAAGGGTATTTTAGCAGAATTTTCGATTTTAGAATTAGGTACGTGGGTCGGACCTCGTTTTCGTAAAATCTACTGAATCGGGGTTCCCTGATGAAAAAACATCTGCCAACTTCCATCGGTCTTTCGCCAATGGGAACTTCTTAGAGAAATGACTTTGTCTTTACCATCTGTAGTCCTCTCTGTTTTGAATGTTGCAATTGCTATATTTTCAGAAGGAGTGTCGACATTGAAATCGCTCACCAAATACTCAACCCTTTCAAGGGTACTCGGAAGCCTTTTAAGGATGTCCTGCTTTGTGTATTTATTGCCTGAACTTCCAAATTCTATGAAATCATCAGCAAGCAACTTATCGAGAGCCTCTCTCGAAGACCTTATTTCGGGTTTCAGGAGCGATAGCTCAAGTTCTTTGATTGTGTTGGTGATATCGTTCATAAGTATTTTTAAGTACCCGGGTCATGCCGATACTAAGTTTTCTTGGCGGAGCCGGCGAGATTCGAACTCGCGAGGGGGTATAAAGCCCCTGCCTCTTTAGCAAAGAGGTACGTTAGACCACTCTGACACGGCTCCAGTAGAACTTAATTACTCTAGCATATCTATACCTTTTTTCCATTTTTCTGTTATACTCTCGTCATAAATACGGAGAGATGGGTGAGTGGTTTAAACCAACAGTTTACTAAACTGTCGTCCCCTTAAAAGGACCGCGAGTTCGAATCTCGCTCTCTCCGCAGGGTGTATAATTAATTTATTATTAATTCATTTTAATTTATGTTAAAAGAATTCAAACAATTTTTATTGAGAGGAAACGTGGTTGATCTAGCTGTGGGTGTAGTCATCGGAGCTGCTTTTGGTACTGTGGTCAGTGCTTTGGTTTCGGATTTATTAACTCCATTTATTTCCGCAATTGCTAAAGTTCCAGACTTTAGCGGGGCAATGTTTGTTTTAAACGGAAGCAAGTTTATGTACGGACATTTCATAAATGCCCTCATTTCATTTGTTTTAGTGGCGAGCGCGGTATTCTTCTTTGTGGTTAAGCCGATGAATGTGCTTATTTCCAAGTCTCGCAAGGAGCCTCCAGCTGACCCCACAACCAAGAAATGCACAGAATGCTTGAGTGAAATACCTATAAGTGCCAAGCGTTGCAGTGCTTGTACACAGTTGGTGGCTTAGTTGGGGATTGTTGACTTTGGGGCATATGCTATAATTGTGAAGCAGGTCGCATTTATCAAAATTTTCTCTTCTTTTATTTTATGGTAGGAGGACACTAATATGATAGTTTCGTTTTAAGAAAGACAGCTTTGGCTGTCTTTCTTGTTTCTGGATGTATTTTAATTTTTTATGCAAACCCTTTCTGAACCACAACGCCATAAAAGTTCTTGTCCGTATTGTGGGGATGCTCCAGTCAACCATACTCTTTTTTATGTTTCATCTTTGTTGTCTACGCATTTAGACAATCATATTACCGGGGTGGTGAGTCATGTTCCAGAGTTTTGTATTAAATTTGTAGATTGGTTAATTTTTATTTTTTCAGAAGTTTGTATATTTTTAGGAGTCATAAAGCCCTCCACGGATATTACCAAAGCCAAAACCTTTCGTTCCAGAGTGGCTTGGGAAGAAGCAGAAAGGAGGGGTATCAAAATGGAGCAGTTGGTCATGTTCGGTAAATATTTAGATCAGTACCGAGCTTGGGTTGGTGGGAAGAAAATATATTTCACTAGTTTACCCATACCAGAGAAGCTACTTAGAACTTCCAAGAATTGGGACGACAAGTTTGTTTTAAAGGAAGCTCTGGTAAAGAACAATATACCCGTTCCAGCTTATGCGCGGTTTAGGCAATTTCTCCACGGAGATCTACAGCCAATATTTAATAAATTTGAGAAGCCGATAATTGTAAAACCGCAAAATGGTTCTCGGGGTAGGCACACGGTGACCAACATTCACACCTATGAACAATTTCAAAAAGGTGTACAAGTGGCGGGCACCATCAGCGCGTACTTGGTGGCCGAAGAGCATTTGATGGGGGATGTGTGTCGGGCTACTTTCATTGGTGGAAAGTTGATGGGTTTTTATCGTGGTGGAAGTCCTTTTGTTATAGGTGATGGAGTAAAAACTGTTAATGAATTAATCGCGGAAAAAGATGCGATGCGTCACGAACGAGTACAGAAAGTTTTGATAGATGATGAACTCATTGCCAACGTTGCGCGAGTAGGTTTTGCTATGGATGCTGTGGTTCCCGAAGGATTAAAAATTTCTCTCACTCACCGTACCGGTAGACTTTTTGGTGGGGTCACCAAAGAAATGCTATCAGAACTTCATCCGAGCTTTGTACCTATACTTACCAAAGCAGCCAGTGTGGTGGGCTTGCCAGTGATTGGCTTTGACGTGATTGTGCCGGAGCCAACCCTAGATGCAAATACTCAAAAGTGGGGGATTATTGAATGCAACACCCTGCCTTTTATCGATCTACACTACTACGCGCTCGAAGGCAAACCTCAAAACATAGCTGGGGCAATCTGGGATTTCTGGAATTAATGAGTCTAATGAGCTACGGTAAAAGCGATTATTTTTCTGGCTCCGGCTTGTTTCAAAACTTTTTTGGCTTCGCTTAGTGTGGCTCCGGTAGTTGTTACATCATCTATCAAAATTATATTTCTTTTTTGAATGCGCTCTTCATTTTCGGTTGAGAACGAACCGATGACGTTCTTCAGACGTTCACTACGGTTTTGGATGCGGGCCTGATGTTTCCCATCTTTTGTTCTTTTCAATACAGTGTTCTCCATTTTAAAATTTACATTCTGATCTATTTTCACCAATTCTTTACATATCAATTCGGCTTGATTGAATCCACGCTCACGTTTCCGCTTGCCGGCCAAGGGAATTGGTATGAGTAATACCTCCCTAAAATTCTCCATTATGCTCAAGTCAGCGAGCTCTTCTAGAATTCTGCCGTAAATAATTTCCGCGAACATCTTGGCCAATCTTTTCTTACCTTTGTATTTTAGGAGCCAGACCGCTTTTTTGATAGGTGGGTGGCGGTAATCAAAAGAAGGAAAAATCCACTTCTCACTCTCTCTTTCTGCCTCAGGGCAGTCTACCAGGCAAGCAGGGCATAGCTCTGATCCAGCTTTTCCACAGTTTAGGCAATTCACAGGGAAAATTATGTCTAATATGGTGTCTACAAAAGTCATATATGCTATAATTATTAGGTATTTTATCACAAAATAATATTAGACTGAGAAATGGATAATCCGTTCAAAAAAATATTCAGCAATATCGGAATGTTGGGAGGAGAGACAGGTGGTAGCGCTGTTGGTATAGACATCGGTTCTTCGTCGATCAAGGTTGTAGAGATAAAAAAGAAAGGTGGTAAGGCCATTTTGGAAACTTACGGAGCTATAGCCCTAGGTCCATACGAAGGCCTAGACATCGGGGCAGTCAGCAATCTACCAGCGGAAAAAATTGTAGAAGCACTCAAAGAAGTCCTAAAGCAATCAGGAGTTATCACTTCTTCAGCCGCTCTAGCTATACCCGTTCAACTCTCATTGATTTTCTCTATAGACCTTCCAGCTTCAGTAAAAGAGACTGAGATGGCAGAAATTGTACCCACCGAAGCTCGTAAATATATTCCAGTACCTATAACCGAGGTAACCTTGGATTACTTTGTGTTACCGGAAAAAGAGCCTTCATTTGAAGAAGAGAATGGTCCAAATCCTACCCCTGCCACAGAAACCCGAAAAGAAGTGTTGGTCATTGCTCTTCAGAATGATGCAGTCTCTAAATACCGCACCATAGTTTCCCAAGCCGAGCTGTCTGCTTCATTTTTTGAGATAGAAATTTTCTCTTCTATTCGTTCAAACTTTGAACACGAGTTATCTCTAGTGCTTTTGATGGACTTCGGTGCTTCTAGAACCAAGCTGACCTTGGTAGAGTTTGGAATGGTCAAGAGTTATCACACCGTAAATCGTGGGGGAGCAGATATAACTTCATCTATATCCAAATCACTCGGCATTCCTTTCTTTGAAGCTGAGAAAATGAAGAAAGAATTTGGATTATTTGAGAATCCAAAGGAATCCACCTTGTCAGATATCATAAAAACCCACTTAGACTATATCTTTTCAGAAACAAATAATGTATTATTAGGATACGAGAAGAAATACGGAAGAACTATTAGTAAAGTTATTATTTCTGGTGGCGGATCTCTCCTAAAAGGACTAAAAGAAGTAGCAGACAATAACTTTAGATCAGAAACAGAGATTGGTCATCCATTCGAAAAAGTTGGTGCGCCAGCGTTTTTGGATAAAGTTCTTGAAGCCACGGGCCCTGAATTTGCAGTTGCACTCGGTTTAGCTTTGCGAAAGTTGCAATAGATGAGATATAATAATAGAAAATAAATGGAACCAAATTTTCAAACATCATTTATCCCTAAAAAACCGATTGTAGACAATCGGACACTTCCACCACGACCGGTGAGTTTGGTCACTATTCTTTCTATTTTTCTTTTGTTTACCATGTTGGTAGTAACGGGCGGACTTTATTTCTATAAAGGAATAGTGAATAAGCGCATCATTCAAATGGAGAGCGATTTAAATTTAGCTCGGAACCGTTTTGAGCCAGCAAAGATTACTCAACTCCAAGTTTTAGACAAACGACTAAAGGCTTCAAGTGAAATATTGAATCAGCACATAGCCATATCTCCTATTTTTCAGGCTTTGGAATCTATCACCATGAAGACTGTGCGATTCACCAAATTTAGCTACGCCCTTGATAAAACTAAAGATACAAAAGTTTTAGTCACCATGAAGGGTCAGGCGGTAGGGTACCGTTCTATTGCTCTCCAAGCTGATTTGTTTACAAAAAATAAATATTTCCAAGATCCAGTATTTTCAAATCTTTCACTTGACGACAAGGGCAATGTTCTTTTCGATTTAGACTTTGCTGTTGATCCGAGTTTTGTAGATTATAAGCAAATGTTGAAGACAAATAGTGGCGGGGATGCACACACAACCACAACCTTACCCATAACCAATTAATTATGTTTAGATTTCTTGTTCCAACAATTCTAATAGTCACCTCAATTGCAGGATTTATACTGTTCACTAGTCCTATGTATAGTGAGATTTCAACATTGCGTGCGCAGGAAGCTTCTTACAATGAAGCTTTGGGAAATTCCAAGGCCCTAGAGAATGAAAGAGACAAATTGACCAAGAAATATAACACAATAAATCCAGATGATTTACTTAAAATTCAAAAGTTTTTACCTGACAACGTAGACAATATCCGTCTAATATTGGAAATAGAAAAAATAGCCATGCCATATGGTATGTCATTGCGAGATGTTCAATACAGCACTCTCAAGAAAACTGATGGCACCGAAGACCCACAAGTGGTAGCTCCAGTTACGAATGACCCTACCGCCAACAAAGAATACGGAGCATGGGACTTGGAATTTTCTACTCAAGGAAACTACAATAATTTTATAAACTTTGTTCATGACTTAGAAAAGAACTTGAGAATTGTAGACATATCTTCAGTAGATTTCTCTTCTGAAGTTGGAGCAGGACTAAGTCCATCTTTGGCTGAATCATATAAATATACCTTTAAAATTAAAACATATTGGTTAAAAAATTAAAATGACTCCCAAAATAAAAAACATATTAATATTCGTTCTGATTGGTGTAGTCATGGTGTGGATTTACGTTTTCTTTATAAAAGGCACACCTGAAGATACCACTGCACTCACCTCTACTGCGGGGAGCATGGTGGATACCACCACAGGTGTGACTGAGCAAAATTCTGAGATTGCTCAAGATTTCTTGTCACTTCTTTTGAACATCAAAAGTATTACCCTACAAGATTCAATATTTGCTGATCCAGCGTTTATTTCCCTAAAGGATTCCAGTATTGAATTGGTGCCGGATGGAAACGAAGGAAGACCAAACCCATTTGCACCTATCGGTTCAGATGTGATTGCTGTGCCAGTTACCCCAGAAACTACTGCCGCCACAACTCCTACTTCTACCACTACTCCAACTACAACCAAAAAAGAAGTAAAGACTGGAACAACTACAACCACCACAACAAAAACAACCACAACACCAGCGAATTAAATTAATTATGAGTTTTTTAGAAGAACTAGCTAAAAATGGCGCAATCAAGGAGAGCCAAATAGATGAAATCAAAAATCTTGCTAAAGATAAGTATGCAGGTGATATTGACGAGGCTCTTTTAGAATCAGGTGTAAGTGAAGAAACAATCTTAAAAACAAAAGGGGAGCATCTACAAATGCCAGTTCGCAAGGTCAATCTCAAAGGATTGTCTTTTTCAGCATTGAAATATATTCCAGAAGATTCTGCTATATATTATCGCTTTGCGCCGATTGGATTTACAGACGGGGTGCTTGAAGTGGGTGTGACGGACCCAGAAAACATGCAAGCCATGGATGCGTTGCAATTTATTTCAGCAAAACTCGGCATACCTTTTAAAATATTTCTAATTTCCAAGGCGGATTATCAAGGGATAATGGATACATATAAGGGAATTTCTGGTCAGGTAGAGGAAGCCATCGATCAATTGAACGAGGAGCAAGAAGTGGATGCAAAAAGTTTGAGTGATGTCGGCAATCTAGATAAAGAATTAAAAGATGTAAAAAATACCGAAGAAAAAATAGTTGAAGATGCTCCAGTTATAAAAATTGTTGCCGTTATTTTGCGCAACGCTCTTGAGAGCAATGCTTCCGACATACACATCGAACACACCGGCGAAAATGTAAAGGTGCGTTTCCGTGTGGATGGATATCTGCATACTGGTATAGTTCTACCTACCAATATTTACAGTGGTATCATTGCCCGCATAAAAATTATTTCCAAATTACGTCTAGATGAAAAAAGAAAACCACAAGACGGTTCATTTAGTACATCTATAGATGGACGCAAGATAGACTTTCGTGTTTCCACTATGCCTTCATACTATGGTGAAAAGGTAGCCATGCGTATTTTGGATGCTGAGAAGGGCGTGAAGCCACTTGACCAACTCGGCTTATCAAAGAGAAATTTGGCTATGATCAAGGACGCTATCGCTAAACCTTATGGACTCATACTCATAACCGGTCCGACTGGTTCCGGAAAATCTACAACCCTGTATTCCATGATGAATGAACTAGATAAAGAGAAAAGTAACATAGTTTCTCTCGAAGATCCGGTGGAGTATCACATGCCGAACATAAACCAATCCCAGATTATGCCTGAGATAGGGTATACGTTTGCATCTGGTCTTCGCTCTATTCTTCGACAAGACCCAGACATCATCATGGTGGGAGAAATTCGTGACAAGGAAACAGCCCAGCTTGCCATTCAGGCAGCTTTGACAGGACACCTTGTGTTGTCTACTCTCCACACCAACAGCGCCATAGGTGCAGTACCCAGACTAGTAGACATGGGAGTTGATCCATACTTGATTGCACCTACATTGGTCCTATCCATAGCTCAGCGTCTAGCTAGAATGACCTATCCTTCATCACGCAAGCTCGTGCCTATGGAGGAGAGTATAAAGTTGCAACTTGAAAATCAATTCAAAGATCTGCCTGAAGAATTTAAAAAGGAAATTGTAATCAAAAACGACATGTACGAGACCGTACCATCTGCTGAATGTCCATCAGGAACTCGCGGACGTATAGCCATATTTGAAATGTTCACCGTGGGTAAGGAAATGCAACAAGTTATATTAAAAAAACCAGTTGATTCCGAGATATATGCAGTAGCTCGCAAGGCTGGCATGCTTATGATGCGCGAAGATGCTATGCTTAAGGCGGTGGATGGCATCATTCCTTTTACTGAAGTCTACAATTTCACCGATGATAATAAATAAATACAGGTTGTCCACAGAGAGCTATTACTAAAGGTTGTTTTGTAATATAATCAATGTAGGGGTTAATGAATTTATGGAAGGAGAAAAAAGAAAAATCTTAATAGTCGACGATGACAGTTTTCTTTTGGATATGTATGCACTCAAGTTCAGTCAGAACAATTTTGAAGTTCATACTGGTATTAGTGGGGTGCAGGCCTTAGAAAAACTTCGGGGTGGATTAAAGCCCGATGTCATCATGATGGACGTCATTATGCCAGAGATGGATGGTTTTGAGATGTTGGAGAAGATAAACACTGAAAAATTGTCTCCAGAGTCAACAAAAATAATTTTATCTAATAAAAGTGAACAAGGTGATGTAGAAAGAGGGAACAGTTTAGGGGTATCGGGTTATATAGTAAAGGCAAACTCCACACCAGCAGAAGTCATAACTCAAGTTACTGCAATTTTGGCTAAAAAAGCTATTTCAAATAATATATAAAAATAATTTTTAATAAATGACCAACTATAAAAAAGAATTAGAAGAGTTAGTTTTAAATGTAATTCGTGAGAATGGATCAGACCTACACCTGGGCGCTGGGCGAGTGCCAGCTATTCGCGTGACTGGTGAGCTTATATTTTTAGTAAAACATGAAGTGCTGACCAATGAAGATATGCTCGGCATGCTCGGCGAGATTTTAGCTAAAGATAAGGTAGATAGATTTGTGATAGAGCAAGAAATAGATTTTTCTTATGACTTTCGAGGTGAGGCCCGCCTTCGAGGAAATGCTTTTTATCAAAAAGGATTGATAAGTATTGTCCTCCGTTTGGTTCCTAAAGTTAAAACTCTACCAGAACTTCATTTGCCACCAATTCTTTCTGAAATATCTCGCAAGAAGCAGGGATTCTTTTTGGTTGTGGGTCCCGTTGGTCAAGGAAAGTCCACTACGCTTTCGGCAATGGTGAATTTGATAAACAATGAGCAAGCTCGAAATATCGTAACCATCGAAGACCCGATAGAGCACGTATACGCTCCTAGTAAATCAATTATAAATCAACGCGAAGTGGGAATTGATACCAAAGATTTTCACATAGCCTTGAAGTCAGTTTTTCGTGAGGATGTAAATGTGATTTTAATTGGTGAAATGCGCAATCCAGAGACCATAGCTACTGCGGTGACCGCGGCGGAGACTGGTCACTTGGTTTTCTCTACACTACATACCAACAATGCTTCCCAAACCATCGATCGTATCATCGATTCCTTCCCAGGAGATCAACAGGATCAAATTCGCGCTCAGCTCTCTGCGTCTTTGCTTGGTATCTTTTCTCAAAGACTTATTCCGAGAATCGCTGGTGGATTGGTGCCTGCATATGAGCTACTGCTCAACAATAATGCTGTATCAAACCTCATACGTGAAAAGCGAACTCACGAGATAGATGTGGTTATCGAAACTGGATCCGAATCAGGCATGGTGGACTTGAATCATTCTTTGATAGAGTTGGTTCGCTCAGGAGAAATATCAATTGAAAATGCGTATCAGTATTCTTTAAATCCAAAAGGTCTGGAGAGAATGCTCTAGTATTAATCAAAATAAATTATGTTATTTAATTATAAAGCCGTAGACGACAAAGGAATAAACAAAGAAGGGGAGATTGATGCACCCAACAAAGATATGGCCATAAGTGGGCTGCAGAGGAGGGGGCTTATAGTTATTTCCATGAAAGATGAGGCGCACAGTCAGTCATTATTACAAATGTCTTTCTTTGACAAGGTTCCGATGCGGTATATCGTCATCACTTCTAGACAGATCTCTACCTTGTTCGAAGCACAGGTTTCTGCGCTGAAAGCTTTTACGATGTTGGCTGCAAATGCTGACAACAAGGTTTTAAGTCGCAAGCTGACCCAGATCAGTGATGACCTAGAGGCGGGTTCATCCATCTCAGGTGCACTTTCAAAGCACCCAGATGTTTTCTCTACTTTTTATGTGAACATGGTCAAGGCCGGAGAAGAGGTGGGAAAACTAAACCAAACCTTTTTACACTTGGCTGAGTACTTAGACAGACAATACAGTCTGACCTCAAAGACCAGAAATGCGCTCATCTACCCTGTATTCGTCATAGTCACTTTCATTGTGGTCATGTGTTTGATGTTCGTGGTGGTTATACCCAAGCTATCCGCCATAATCACAGATTCAGGGCAAGCTGTACCTGTATATACCAAGATAGTCATAGGCATTTCACAATTTTTTGTAAGTTATGGTTTTATTTTTATTATTTTCGTAATACTTTTAGCGGGTTGGTTGTGGTGGTTGTCTACATCTGCTCGAGGCAAGGTGTATATAGACCGCACACGCCTTTCTTTACCACTTATTGGAGACTTGTATAAAAAGCTGTATCTTTCCAGAATAGCGGACAACATGGACACGATGTTGACCTCAGGTATTCCAATCATTCGTTCTATAGATATCACTTCTGATGTGGTAAACAGCGGTACCTACAAAGAAATCTTGACCGAAGTAGCCGAGAGTGTAAAGTCTGGTATGGCGCTCTCTGCTGCACTTGAACGTTACCCTGTAGAAATACCAGGCATCATGACCCAGATGGTCAAGGTTGGAGAGGAGACAGGCTCCCTTGGTCCAATATTAAAAACTTTGGCGGATTTCTACAAGCGCGAAGTTGATGATGCGGTAGATACCTTGGTGGGGATGATTGAGCCGGTGATGATAGTGGTGCTCGGTCTCGGGGTGGGTATATTGTTGGTTTCTGTTTTGGTACCAATATATAATATTGCTGGCGGTATCAGCTAATAATATTTAGTTTCAGGTGTGGATAACTTACTTGCGCCTTTTATTTTCGGTAGTGTTATAATAAACGTATTAAAAATAAGTCGAGTATCCCGCGGAAGAGTGGGAAAAAATTATAAGTTATTATTAATAGTTAAAAAATTATGAAAATGAATTTAAAAAAAGGTTTCACTTTGATCGAATTGTTGGTGGTTGTGGCTATCATCGGTATCTTGGCTTCAGTTGTTTTAGCTTCTCTAAACTCTGCTCGAACCAAGGGTACAGACGCAGCTATTAAGTCAGCTATGGCCAATTCTCGTGCACAAGCTGAATTATTTTACGATACAGGTCAAACTTATGCTGCCGTATGTCAGGTTGGTACAACTGGAGGAGTTTATCCTTTGATTTTAAACGCTGCACAAAAACTTCTTTCAACTAATACACCTACCACAGTATTAGCAACAGCTGGTTCATATAGTGCTGCTGGCGCTGCGAACTCATCAGTATGCCATGATTCTGCTACCGCTTGGGCTGCATGGACATCTCTTAAGAGTCCTGGCACAGCTAGTTATGGTTGGTGTGTAGACTCAGCTGGTGCTTCCAAGGAATCAGCAGCACTAGGTGCTAGTGCGGTTGTTTGTTCTTAATTTCTAGTTAGTTATAAAGTTTAAGCAAAAACCACCCTTGGTTTGTCCACAGGGTGGTTTTTGCTTTTTGGGTGCTATAATATAGGGGTATTATTAATTATTATTTATCTTTTGTTTTATGATAAAAAAATCTAAAGGTTTTACATTAATTGAACTCTTGGTGGTTGTAGCCATCATCGGTATTTTAGCTTCAGTTGTTTTGGCTGCTCTAAACAGTGCTCGAACTAAGGGTACAGATGCTGCTATTAAAGCAGCTACATCTAATGCTCGTGCTCAAGCTGCATTGTTTTATGCAGATGCGGGGGAGACATATACAGGCGTGTGTGCCTTGTCTGGTACTAATGTTATTGGGCCGATGGTTTTAAATGCTTATCAAAAACTTAATCCAGCTGCCGTTGATATAAACGCTACTGCTAGTATTCCTTATGCATATGATGCATCGGGTGTAGCAAATGATGCTGCAACCTGTCATGAAGCTGCTGATGGTACTTCTTGGGCAGCAATAGTATCTCTAAAAAATACCACAATGGTTGGCGGTGGTTGGTGTGTTGATTCAACTGGTGCTTCTAAGGAATCTCCGTCATTAGACGCAGATGTTACTGTGTGTCCTTAATAGTTAATTCATGGAATTATGAAGAAATTAAATTTTAGTAGAACGGATTTATCATTACAACCTTATTCTAAGGGCTTTACCTTGATCGAACTCTTGGTGGTTGTAGCTATCATCGGTATCTTGGCTTCAGTTGTTTTGGCTTCTCTAAATAGTGCCAGAAGTAAGGGGTCAGATGCTGTGATTAAATCAAACCTAGCCAGTATGCGTTCTCAAGCAGAACTCATTTACTCCAGTTCTGGTTGTTATGGAGATGGTAATCCTGTAACTGACACAACTTGTGCCGCTTTTGCTGAGGGAACATGTACTTTTGCTACACCTAATACTCTTTTTGCCAACACAACCATTGCTGGACAAATAGACTCTGCTACTGACGCCAGTGGTGCCGCTGCAAATGGTGTGTGTTCCGCGGAAGCAAATGGTTCAGCTTGGGCCACTGCGGTTTCTATGAAAGATGCCACAGGTACTGCATGGTGCGTAGATAGTACTGGAGCCTCAAAATCCTATACTGGTACTCCAGCGGCAGCTATCACTACTAGTAGGTGTAACTAAGAATATATTTATTTGTGATATAATAAGCTTGTGATTTCAGTAATTACACTTATCTTTTTTGCTCTCGGCTTGATTATTGGAAGCTTTTTGAATGTTGTAATCTTGCGATTAAACACAGAGAAATCTCTCGGGGGTAGAAGTGCCTGTATGTCTTGCCAAAACAAACTCCACTGGTATGAGCTCATTCCTTTATTTAGCTTCATCAGTCTGCGTGGAAGATGCCGAACTTGTAGTACTAGAATATCGGCTCAATACCCGATAGTTGAGCTTATTACTGGCCTAGCTTTTCTGGTTTTATTTTTAAAGTTTCAAAATATTTTCTTTGAGTCTACTTTGGCTTTTGCCTTCACTTACGCCTACTACGCTGTTATCTTTTGTTTGCTTATAGTTATCGCAGTTTACGACTTGAAGCATAAAATAATTCCAGACGCATTGTCTCTGGTGCTAGGCATCATCGGTTTCGTCGGTATTTTCTTTTTTCAAGACTTTATTTTCTATCTACACATGCCAAGCACAGTGGAAATATTTGCTGGATTGTTGATTGCTCTACCATTTGCCCTGACTTGGCTACTTTCTCGTGGTGCGTGGATGGGCTTGGGGGATGCCAAGCTCGCAGTGGGGCTCGGATATGTATTGGGCCTAGGTAGGGCTTTTTCTGGAATTGTGGTAGCTTTCTGGTCTGGGGCTATCATTGGCGTGTTACTGATCTTGATTTCCAAGAAGCATAAAATGCGAAGTGAAATTCCATTTGCGCCTTTTTTGGTGCTAGGCATGGTTATTGCTTTTCTTTTTGAATTACATCTTTTTCCCATTAATTAAAAATGTTTAAACTAAAACAAAAAATTCAAAACAATAGAGGAATGACTTATGTGGAGTTGATAGTCGTGCTAGGTATTTTCTCTGTGATGCTCTCCATCGCCTTATTCAATTACAAAAAATTCCAAGGAAAAGTAGATATCAAGAATCTGGCCAATGATATTGCTCTAAAATTGGTGGAATCTCAAAAATCCTCAGTGAGTGGTAAATGGAACGCGTCCGCGTCTTCTGCTTGGAAGCCTTCTTATGGAGTGTATCTAAATAGTACTACTCCAACCAAGATAGTTTATTTTGCAGACTTAAATAATTCAAATAGTTGTGACAGTGCCAACTGTACGGCGCCGTCATACACTATCGGTGGGGAAGTCTTGGACATTGTTAACATAACCCGTGGCAACACCATATCTAGTTTGCAAGTATATGCACCAAGCGGATCTGGATGTACTTCACCAGTGACCGTAACCAGCATAAGTGTAGCTTTTAAACGCCCAAGCTCTACACCACTCCCCATAACCACGAGTCCAGCTTCAGGATGTTCTAGTGTGTCTTACTATGCTATAAATATTGTTTCTAATGCAGCTTCACAAGCCGTCACCTCACAGGTAAAATTATACCCATCTGGGAGAATCCAAATAAATTAAATTTATGCGTAAATATTTTATTAAAACCAAAGCAGGGTATACCATAATAGAAACGATGATTTCTATCTCACTTTTTATTGTGGTGGTGATGGTGGGGATGGAATCACTCCTAAATGCCAATGTCGTCCATCAAAAATCCCAAGACATGAGTTCTATTATTGATAATATGAATTTTATAATGGAAGATATGTCTAGAAATATCCGAACAGGATACAACTATCACTGTATAACAATAGGTGAAGATATATATACATCTAATCTATCTTCTCCCAAGAGTGGCGCTAGTTGTTGGGGTATTGCCTTTGAGTCCGCCAGGGGTGACACCTCAGACCCAAATGACCAATGGGTCTATGTCATAAATGCCAGTCACAATGTTTTAAAATCCGAGGTTGGTGCTAGCGGGGCTTCAAGTTTCATGCAGTTAAACCCTGACCTCGAAGTTGTCATGGATGCTGTGTCTGGATTTTCAGTTTTAGGAGCTGAAGCCCCTTCCGACACTCAGCAACCTTTTGCCAACATAAGATTGGTTGGAAAAATAACTTACAAAAGTGTGATTACCTCTTTTGCTTTACAAAGTTCAGTTTCACAAAGATTAGTGGATAGATAATATGAAATATTTAATTTTAAAAACAAATAAGGCCTGCCCGAATCGCTACGCGAAGCGTTACAGGCGGGGATTCACTTTGGTGGAAACATTGGTAGCCATATCTATTTTCTCAGTTTCACTCATGGCGCTGATGTCAGTACTCGCTAATGGTATTGCTAGCACTAGCTATGTCAAAGAAAAAGATACGGCTATTTACCTAGCTCAAGAGGGTATAGAGTATATGCGAAACATGCGAGATACCTATGTATTGTATTCTTCCTCTCCTCAAGCGGGATGGGATGCATTTAAAAACAAGCTTACCGAAAATTCTTGTACGGGGGTGAATGGTTGTTATTTCAATGCTGATGGTCTTTTTACAACAATTTCTTCACCAATGGAAATGACAAAAATTAGTTTTGGAACTTGCACCTCTTTCGGGTGTTCCAATGCACCCATGTTGTACAATTCATCTACAGGTAAGTATGGATATACAGCCGGATCTGCCACCAATTTTATTCGCAAAATCAATGTTCAAGTCAGCACAAATGAAACCAAGATACTTTCCACGGTATATTGGACTCAAGGTTCAGGCACATACAACCTGACTTTATCAGAGAATTTATTTAATTGGGTAGAATAATATGATTTCCTTGAAATTAAAAAAGAATAAGGGATTCGTCATTCTTTTTGCGGTTACCATTTCTGCTATTCTGATGGCCATATCTCTAGGTGTTTCCAATATTTCATTGAAACAACTTAATTTTAGTACTTCCGCCAGAAATGCCAATGATGCCTTTTTTGCTTCTGATACTGGTGCTGAGTGTGCACTATATTATGATAGATCAACCATACTAAGATTCAATTACCCAAACAACGGAAGCTCTATGAGCTGTGCAGGTGCAACAATTCTAGATTTGGCAATGTCTGGAGATTCTACAGCTTGGGCCTATACTTTTACATTAACGAATTTGGGTAGTAGCACACAAGGTTGTGCCAAAGTTAGTGTGTCTAAAAATAGCACCACCGGTGCAACTGTTGTGGACTCCAAGGGTTACAACATAGGTGATTCAACTTGTGCATCTTCTAATCCGAATCGCACTGAACGCGAAGTTATAGTAAGCTACTAGATAAGTATGCCAAAGTTTGATGCCGAAAAGCGAATACAAAAATTACGTGAAGAAATTGCTCGTCTCCGCTATGCCTATCATGTAGAAGATGCCCCAAATGTAACTGATGATGTTTATGATTCTTTGAATCGTGAGCTTGGCGCACTACTCAAAGAGTACCCTGAATTTGTAGATTTGAATGCTCCTGAAAATAGAGTCGGTGGTAAGCCATTAGATAAATTCGTAAAAGTGAAGCACAAAAACAGGATGCTTTCTTTAAACGACGCCTTCTCTCATCAAGAGCTCATGGATTGGGAGCAAAGAGTTAAAAAACTTTTACCAGCAAGTACAAAATTTAATTATTTTTGTGAGGCCAAGTTTGATGGACTTGCGGTGTCCCTCATATATGAAGATGGCAAGTTGGTACGTGGCGCCACCAGAGGGGATGGGTTTATTGGTGAAGACATAACCGAGAATCTTAAAACCGTTAAATCAATACCACTCGCCCTAACCTCTACAAGGTCGAACCTTGTAATGCCGAAATATATAGAAATACGGGGTGAAGCTGTAATGTCTAAAAAGACATTTCAAAAATTAAATGTTGCCAACAGCAAGGAAGGTAAAACTCTTTTTGCTAACACCAGAAACGCGGCCGCCGGAAGTCTGCGCCAGCTGGATCCTAAATTAGCCGCCCAGCGCAATCTTGATTTTTTTGCTTACGACATTGCTGAAATTTCCGCTGATGATTTTAAATTACATTCCAATAAACATGAATTTTTGCGTGAGTTGGGTTTTCAGGTGGATGACAACGAAGCAGTGTGTAAAAATTTAGAAGAAGTTATTGCCTTTATTCAAAAATTTCAAAAAATTAGAGAAAAATTTCCATATGGTACGGACGGTATAGTAATCTCAGTCAATGAATCAAATTTGCAAGAAGTGCTGGGTGTGGTGGGGAAGGCCCCGCGCTATATGGCCGCTTTTAAATACCCCGCAGAAAAGGCCACAACCATGGTTCTAGATATTCACGTAAATGTTGGCCGGACGGGAGTTTTGACACCGCTAGCCCTATTTAAACCAACCTTGGTGGCTGGGTCTACTGTATCCAAAGCTACACTTCACAACATGGATCAAATTGAAAGATTGGGACTCAAAATAGGTGATACTGTGGTGATAGAAAAGGCAGGAGATGTGATTCCCAAGGTTGTTGAAGTGCTGGTGAAAATGCGAACAGGGAAAGAAAAGAAATTTAAAATTCCAGAGTTGTGTCCGACTTGTGGGGGAAAAGTGGAGAAGAAGAATCTTCCATCCCAAACTTCAGTGGCTTACTACTGCGCCAATCCAAAGTGTCCAGCTAAGAATGAGAGGTTCTTGGAGCATTTTGTTTCAGTATTTGAGATATATGAACTTGGTCCAAAGATATTGAGAAGATTTAAAGATGAGGGACTCATCACTGATGCAGCGGATATCTTTACTCTTGAAAAAGAAGATATTGTTACACTAGAGCGATTTGGTGAAAAATCAGCCGAGAATATAATAAAAGAAATAGGAAGTAAGAAAAAAATTCCACTAGCCAAGTTTATTTGGGCGCTTGGGATTCTGCATGTGGGCGAGGAGACTGCCCGAGATTTGGCTGTCAGTTTTGAAACCTTTGATAAATTACTAGACGCAAAACCCGAAGAAATAGACGCTATAGAAAATATTGGTCCAGCTGTGTCCAAGAGTTTGCGAGATTTCTTTAAAGATAAAAACAATTTAAATTTTATAAAAAAACTTACTCAAAACGGAGTAGTGATAGAAAGAGCGCAGAAAATCAAAGCCGGGAAGTTTTCTAAACTTACCTTTGTATTGACGGGTACATTGTCTTCTATGTCTCGCGAAATTGCCAAAGAAAAGATTTTGGCTTTGGGTGGAAAGGTTTCAGGCTCAGTTTCCAGCCATACTTCTTATGTGGTAGCTGGTGCCGAAGCGGGTTCTAAGCTGACTACTGCCGAAAAACTTGGGGTAAAAGTCATCAATGAAGCTGAGTTTCAAAAAATGTTAAAATAAAAAGCCAAACTTGCCTTTGTGCAAATTTTACGTAGTATAAACACCGGAACCTTCAAGGAGTCATTGTGGATCGTAAGACCGAGTCGGTGCTCTATGGCCGGTACATTGTGGCAGGCGGGACTAGTGTCGTCGCATACTATACTATCTCACTTACCTTGAGCGAATTAGTGGGTGTATGGTACCTGTATGCCTCTCTGACGGCCTCCATTCTCAGTTTGTTGGTTCGCTTCGTGTTGATGAGGCGTGCCTTCCGGAGTAATGAGAATGGCAGAATCAAGTTGCAGTTCGCTGTTTTCTTGGTGGTAACCTTGATCTTCATCACCCTGAACACCACCTTGTTGAGATACTTGGTGGAGATTAGGAATTGGAACAGAATTTGGGCTCAAGTTATGCTCAGT
Organism: Minisyncoccota bacterium; assembly: GCA_017991915.1. Classification (GTDB taxonomy): domain Bacteria; phylum Patescibacteriota; class Minisyncoccia; order Phycocordibacterales; family UBA9973; genus UBA9973. The sequence goes on from JAGOPQ010000010.1 coordinate 20,194, forward strand.
TTTGTTCCTTTCTCGCCGTTTTATTACTTGGCGAGTAGGCGAATCTTTTTCGAAAAAGTCGGCGTTGACCCCTAGGGCAACGCCGACCACTCGTTTAGTTTTTATTTATTTTTTAGTTTCGATGCATTCCATGCCTCCAGTGTCGCATATGCTTCATGGGCATTTTTCCATCAAATATTTTTGTCGCCTCTATTTCTGTATCATTTAAGGTGCCCCGTACTCCGATTATGTCACCAACCTTTATATTGGAGATATCTATCACGATTGGGTTTTGGTCTGGTTGATCCGAAGCTTTCATTATAGTTGCCGTTGATGCATCTACTGTGTATTGAACCCCATCACGTCCAGTTACAGTCAGGATCTTGCCGTTTACTGATGTTACAGTGCCGGCAATACCTCTACGCATGTGTGGCACACTGGTCTTGTGTCTAATTTCCGTATTACTTGTATTGGTTTGATCCGCAGCTAGAACCGGATTTGATAATAAAATGGCCGAGGCCATAAGGGGAATAACTAATAAATTGGTGATTTTTGATTGTTTCATAGGTTTATTTTTTTTATAATTAATAATTTTGTAAGTAAAATACATTAACTGATAAATTCGGCCTAGTAATACACTTATACGTTTTGAAAGTACTTTTGGGTGCAATTATGAGCAAATAACATTTGCGGAGGCGGAGAGATTCGAACTCTCGATACCTTTCGGTATGCTACCTTTCCAAGGTAGTGGAATAAACCGCTATCCGACGCCTCCAATACTCCTTAATTTACATTATTTTGGCCAAAAAGAAAGCTTTTGTGTTATATTCAACTTATATCGCCATGAAAAACATACTATTGATTGATAAAAAAGAAGGTCAGACACCCCTAGAAGCTATGGATGTGTTTCGCCTTAAAAACAAAAAGTATAAGGATGTGAAGATGACCTACGCCGGCCGGCTGGATCCCATGGCTAGTGGGTTGCTAGTAGTTCTGGTGGGGGATGAAGTACACAATAAAGATAAGTATCTAGGTCTTTCCAAGGAGTACGTTTTTGATGTTCTTTTTGGGTTCGATACAGATAGCTATGACATTTTGGGTAAAATTAAACGATCCAAGCTTGTTAAAAATATTGAAATTTCTGATTTCGAGAAAAAAATAAAAACTAATTTAAAATTCTTCAAGGGTAAATTTATTCAAAAATATCCAGTTTACTCTTCCAGAACTGTAAACGGTAGGCCACTTTTTGAGTATGCCCGTAAGGGGGTGAAATTAATTCCACCCGAGCGGGAGGTTCATGTCAGGAGTCTGGTGTTTAAGAAAATTGAAGTTATTGATGCAGAGAGTCTTTTGAAAAATATTCAAAAGCGGGTTTCTCGTGTCCAAGGTGATTTTCGACAGAATGAAATTCTAAAAGTTTGGGAGAAAAAGTTGGTAAAAAATAAAAACCATTTCTTTGTAGCTAACTTTCACATCAAGTGTGAAAGTGGGACCTATGTGCGAGCCATAGCCCATGACTTGGGAGAGAAGGTGGGTGTGCCGGCGTTAGCTTTTTCTATAAAGAGGACAAAAATAGGAAAATGGAGTAATATATCATCATGATAGCTCAAGACTATTTAATGA
>JAGOPQ010000025.1 GCA_017991915.1 Minisyncoccota bacterium
GGTTACGCATGAAGAGGAATTTGCAAGAATGGCACAGAGGTTGATTTTTGTACGCGACGGGCAGATTGTTGAAGATACAATTTTGTAAATGAATTTTTAAGTAGTTTTATTTTGCCCGCCCGAATTTTGCCAAAACAAAAAGAGGAGCAAGCGGAGGATTCCTCCCCAGACCCCTCCTCCTCCGCTTGCGACATCCGAATTCAGAAAAAAAGAATCAGCCAAAGTTTTGCGGAATCCTTTCCCCAGAAAATTGTTTCCGCAAAACTTCGTCCGCATTGTTTCAGATTTCTTCATCAGGATTGCTTTCAAAAAAGGTTCGAATTTTGTACAATGAATACCGCAACAAAATTTGATATAATTATCATATGTCATATAAAATTGTTGTTTATGTTCCATTGGAAAATTCTGACTTAGTTCGAGAAGCCATTGCTAATGCTGGAGGAGGAAAATTAGGTAAATATACGCACTGCACATTCTCAACTAAAGGTACTGGGCGTTTTAAACCCCAAGAAGGAGCCAATCCTCATATTGGACAAATTGGAGAATTAGAATCAGTCGAGGAAGAAAGAATCGAAGTCACCTGTGCCAATGATGTAGTTGGAAATGTTGTTGCAGCTATTAAGCAAGTACACCCATATGAAGAAGTGGCGATGGATGTGTATGAGTTGACCAATTGGTAATTAACCTTTATTCCCCAACAAACTGGTTCCAACTGCGTTCCAAACTGCCCGCCCGAATAATTCTATGTTAAAATAAATTTATGGAAGTAATAGATATTTTTCAAATGATAAAAATACCAGCGACTGTGGTGCACGTTATTGCAGTTGTTTTGGCCATGGGTGCAGCGCTGACGTCGGACATACTTTTTTCTTTTTTTGCTAAGGACAAAGACCTGAACCCCACTGAGATTTCCACCCTATCAATACTTTCTAAAATAGTCCTGGGTGGTTTGGTTATTGTCGGCCTTTCTGGCGCAGTATTGTTTCTTTCGGACATAGAGAAATACTCTCACTCAGCAAAGTTTCTGGCCAAGATGAGCATCTTGGCTGTGTTATTAATCAATGGTTATGTTTTAAATAAATATATCTGGCCTCATTTATTAAAAAAGGATTTTTTTGTTGCAGAGTCAGAAAGAAATGCTCGTAGAATAGCTTTCGCCTGCGGAGCTGTGTCGGTAATTTCTTGGCTATCTATATGCACCTTGGGGGTTTTAGACAGATTGCCGATTAGTTACACCGTTATCATGTCTATGTACCTAGCGGTAATTATATTTGGAATTTTTGTGGCGTTAGTAATTGAAAAAAGAGAATTAAATTAAAATGTCTGCTGTAAAAGAATTATTTGCCTCTGGCTGGTCTCACGGTAAATATGTAGATTACTGGTCATTCGTCCACTTCTTGACGGGTGCAATTTTGGGAATTGGATCAATCATCCTTACTCTCCCCCATTTCTTTAGTTTTGTTTTAATACTAGTTCTACTTATTGCATATGAAGGTATCGAAATGCTCGGCCGAGTTTCCGAAGGCATTGAAAATATTTTATCCGACATAGTAATCGGTGGAGCGGGTTCAGCTCTAACCATATTCTATCTCCCGCAGATTTTATCTACACCAAATCTTTTGGGGCTTTTGAGTCTATGTATATTTATAAACCTCATATGTGTTTCCGAAGGATGGAAAAATTACCTAAAGAGAAAAGCTTCATCTGGGGATTTTTATACCTACATTTTATGGACCCTGTATTTTATATACGTATTGGGTAGCGTACTAGCCTTAACGTCCTTGGTGTATTTTATTGCTGGATTTTTTTAAATTTAAATCACGAATTCCAATAAATACTCCGCAGTTCAGGCAGGGGTTAAGTTTTTGCCATAGGATGTAAAGATATTTTATTTCTTTAATTTTTTAGCAACCAATAGAATCAGGAGTAGCGTAACCAATGATACTAGAACAATCTTGGTGGTGTTATTTAGTAGTGCCAGGGAATCAAGGACAGCTGCGGTACTTGCTACGGCAGTAGAACTATCTTGTTTAAGTGGAAGAACAAAAGCTTTTTGCCATCCACCTCGTGTCCATGTTAGGATGGTTTCTCCATTTTTAATATAAGTTATTGTTTCACCGGAACGACTTACTCTAAATACATCGCCTGCTTTAAATGTACTACCACATCCATTTAGTGAAGCACCATAAGCTGAACACTTGTATGTTTTCCAGACACTCAAATTAAATCCGAAATCGACTGAGCTGTCGGAGGTACTAGAATCATTATTGCTTAAACCAATTTTACTGTATCCTGTAGAGCTTCCAATAGTAAACTCTACGTAGTCCGTACCCGAAGTTATAGAAGTGTTGTTTGTAGGGGTAGGGGTGGGAGTAGGCTCGGGAGTTGAAGGTTCTGGGGTTGGTGTAGGAGTAGGCTCGGGTGTAGGAGCTGGTGTGGGTGTAGTGACACTCACCTTGGTTAGATAATTTTCAGTGACCCACCCATCAATTTCTGAACTATCAAAATTTACATTCCACCAGAAGTAGCCACTTTCTTTTACTCCACCACTTACTATGGTTCCCAAAGAACCTTTGGATCTTTTACCAGTCAAGGAACTTGTAGTGCCTGGCTGAGTACGCACATTGAGTGTATCGCCAGTGGTTATTCTATCTCCGGCTTTAAATTTGGTCGATTGAGTGGGCGTAGGTGTTGGGGTTGGATTTGGTGTTGGTGTTGGTGTAGGCACAGGAGTTGGGGTCGGTGTTGGAACTGGAGTAGGAGTAGCGACCGACAACACTAAGAAATTTTCCGCACTCCATCCATCGACACCCGTATCATAGTTTATGTTCCACCAATAATATCCATCTACACTCGTACCTCCACTCACTACTGTTCCTTTTGCTCCTATAGCTTGAGCTCCTAAAAGGCTTCCTATAGAAGAAGCAGTTGCTCGTACATTTAATACACTAGTAACACTTACTCGATCTCCAGCCTTGAATTTAGTTGAGTTTGGGGTAGTAGGAGTGATTGGGGGTGGAGTTGTTGGTGGAGGAGTTGTTGGTGCTGAAGTAATCGGAATTGCCGTACCTGATGATCCATCTACAGTAATTGCAGTGGGAGTAATCTTAACAGCACGAGGGCCTACGGTTATGGTATCCCCGCTACGAGAAATTGCTGGTGGCGTTCCACGTCCAATGCGAACTACACTCCACAGCACAGGTGCTGAAGTATTAAGCTTGGTGTGCCATTTTTGTTCACTAGCAGCAATTCCGCCTAAGGTTTTTTCATCAACCATTACGTCACGGATTGATGCGTCAGAATAGAAATCTATCTTCACTGATTGTCCACCAGGAGTTGTCCAAGCGATCTGGTCTCCAGTACGAGTAGGTTGTACCGGACTATGCCAAACAGTCCACGGTAAGCCCTCAGCGGCTGTTATCCATTGCTGATGCATCCACAACCCTGAGTTTCGGTATCGGTTAAACTTGGGTAGAGTACGCGGATCGTTCATGTCCACCATATCCCTAGTAATTAGAACGGTCCAGCCATTAACTTCAGTTGTGAATGCCGTACGACCAGCATAATTTACATAAGATGGTGGTGGGTCATAAGAACCTGCATCATAAAGTGGTCCATTCGTTTCCCCGCTGATGGAACTCCAAGGAATACCCCCAGCTTGCCCAGTTTCAGCACGCGTCATTCCACGTGATGACATTGCGCCCAAGCCGGCCAAGCTTAATCCATTAGAACCCTCACCTCGATATGCAGGCCACTCACCATAAGAACGTGGCATTGTTAACGCCCATTCCCCATCACGATAGACTTCCGCATTAAAAGTCCAGTGCCATTCATGGTCCTCATGCGTGCGATTACTTGCAACCAGAAAAACAGTGGTGTTGGGAGTTCGGCTGTAGAGATGTCCACGTGCGGTAGAGAGATGAATACCATTTGCTGCAGAACCTACAGGTGTATACGGATCATAGAACAAGAAGGCACGAGCCCACGGTTCTGCGCTTTGATATCCTGTTGCTCCATACTTCGTAACAGCAGATGTAATAAGTTGCTGGAGGTTTGGGTCGCGAGTTATTCCCTGAGTTACCATCCAGTTCGTCATTTTTCTAAAGAGCCGGCCGGTGAAATCACGGGGGTTCTGATCATCCCCCCATTGCACGTACTGACGAAGATCTCCAGTAACGCTAAATGGATGGTATTTTGCGTGATCACGGAGAAACGTCTCAGCGTTTGAATATGTATTTGGAGGAAGCATAGCTAGCCCCATCATTAACAAAACTGAAGTACCAGAATTGTATTCCATAGACTCATCCAACTCTCCGCCTGCGAAGCCATTAATATACCATTGGGTCTTGGCGATCATAGGAGCTATTTGGGCTGACCAATTGGTGCCCGCCACTTGGTCTAAGCATTGCATACCAAGTGTTGTCCCGATCGTCTGATCGCCATCGACTAGTCGTGTGCCCAGGGATTGAGTAGCCCACGCATTGAGGCGGTTAAGCCAAGTCGCTTCCTGTGTTGGAGTCAACGCCGGTCGAAGTGCGCTAAATTGAATACACGCATCCACAAATTCTTCACGCCGATGATTGTCGTTGGCGACTTGCGGATTTGCTGCAAGCCATCTTGTGGCCGCTTTTTGTGCTGCAACTGTGTCACCCGTTACCTTATAGACAATGGTGCACCACATCCCGTTATCACTATAGCGTTGCCCGCTTGTACCACTAAGCGCACAGTTGTTATTTATAAGTGTCCACCAAACATGGTTTTCGGTTCGCATGCGCTGATAGGTGGCAAGCCATTGAGGTGACCACAATCCAGAAATTACTGGCAAGGGGGCAGTTTGCGCTTGTGTAGTAGTCGGAGACACAGCCAAGGAGGAGAAAATTAAGACTAGAGAAATTACCCCTAATACAATTCTTTTAGTAAAAAAGACTCGCGAAAACCCATTCGATATTTTATTTATATTCATATAAATTAATTAAGAATAATAGACATTAAACC
>JAGOPQ010000026.1 GCA_017991915.1 Minisyncoccota bacterium
GCTCTGCGTCGTTTATATATACTTCTATGTCTTCAGCTTTGATTCCATAATCATTCTGGTATCTAGTACGTCTAGCTATTGGAAGTTCCGCCAGCTCGGACTTCATTTTCACCAAGTCAAAAGCTTCATGAAGTTTCATTTTTGGTAAATCTGGATCAGGGAAATATCTATAATCCTGAGCATTTTCTTTAGAGCGCTGAGAAAAAGTTTTCTGTTTGGCTTCATCCCAACCCCGAGTTTCCTGCACTATTTCTGCTTCTTTACCTTCTTCATACAATTCAGTCATGCGAGCTATCTCATACGCGATGGCTTTTTCTACGGTTTTGAATGAATTTAAGTTTTTAACCTCAACCTTGGTGCCGAATTTATTTGGGTCAGGTGAAATTGAAATGTTTGCCTCTACGCGCATCTCCCCTTTTTCCATGTTTGCTTCCGAAACATTCAAATAACGCAGCAAGAGCTGAAGCTCTCTAGCAAAATCACTAGCGGTTTTGGCATCATGAATCACCGGCTCGGTCACCAGCTCCATAAGTGGCACCCCAGCACGATTGAAATCAATCAATGAGAAATCTCCCCTGTCGTGTTTATTATTAGCGGTATCTTCTTCTAGGTGCACACGAGTCACTTCTACGCCCAGCAAACTACCGCCAGATACTATCGGGTATTTGTACTGAGAAATCTGATAACCTTTTGGTATATCAGGATAGAAATAATTTTTACGATCAAATTCTGTAAAGTCAGCTATTTGCCCATCTAGAGCCAAACCAACCTTGATGACATTTTCTACAGCTTTTTTATTTACGACTGGCAGAGCTCCAGGGTGAGCCATACATACCGGACAGATATTTACGTTTGGGTGCTCCTCATCAGGGTTGTTCTTACAAGCACAGAACATCTTGGTGTTTGTTTTTAGTTCGGCGTGTATTTCTAATCCGATGGTTGGGTAATATTTTTCAGCCATAATTATAAAAGTATTATATCAATCTTAATTTTGTTTGTCTTCGCGCACTATTCGGCCGTCTTCTAGGTGCACAATACGATCGCAGTACCTTGCGTATTCTTCTTCGTGGGTCACCATGACAATAGTCTGACCATTTTTGTGTATTTCTTGGAAAAGCTCAATGATTGATTTACCAGATTGAGTATCGAGGTTTGCGGTTGGTTCATCCGCAAATAAAATCTTTGGGTTGTGGGCCATCGCTCGGGCAATAGAAACTCTTTGTTGTTCTCCACCAGAGAGCTGGCTAGGCTTGTTGTCTATGCGGTGCGCTAGGCCAACTCGGTCCAACATATTTTGTCCGATCTTTTTCGCTTCTTCAAAATCTTTTCCTTGCATGAGTAGTGGTATCATCACATTTTCAGTAGCAGATAATTCTGGAATTAGGGCGTAATCTTGGAAAACATATCCGAGTTCAGTGAGTCTCATGTGAGTCCTCTCTTCGGTAGACATTGCCTCGGTGTTCACACCATTTAAAACAATTTCTCCAGAAGTAGGGTGGTCGAGTAGACCGATTTGATACATAAAGGTAGATTTTCCTGCTCCAGACTTACCCATGATGCCCAAGAATTCTCCTTCCTTTACTTCCAAATCAATACCCCGCAAAACTGGAGTTTCGATATCTTTGGTCTTATAGGTTTTGATTAAATTTTTTATTTTTATCATAAATTTATCTTCCCAAAATACTATCCAATGTATTCTTCTTTACAATACTTCTAGCGGGGATATAGCCAGCGATCAGTGTGACCAACAGCAACAAGAAGAATCTAAAAGTGGTACTGCCGACTGGGGCAACCAAAATTCCATCCGAGAAAGGGAAATCAAGTGGGTGAGCATTAAATAGTGGCACTAGGAGCACATACACAACAAATAGTCCGAGTAGTCCACCAAGTATCGCGTAGAAAACTGACTGGAAAACGTAAGACACTTCAATGGCTTTTTCTGAAATTCCAATTCCCTTCATGATGCCGATATATTTTCTTCTAGTCACCGCGTTGATGAAGATAACTATGAAGATAGTGATAGAGGCCACCACGATACCGATAAGTCCGATGACGTTACCGAGCAATCCGAAAGCTATTTTGATTTGATTCAAAAAGTCCGGGATGGCTTCAGTGGCGGTTTGAATTTTTCCATCGTCACCAAAACCCGCAGACACTAGATTGCTTTTGATACCATCTGGTGTAATCGCCGGAGAAACTTCGAGCCTCATGGCTATCTCGTTAGCATTCAATCCTGGTCTATCTACCAATCTCCAGAAATCCGCCTTGGTCAAAAATGCGCGCATAGAAACCTGATCTACTTTTGTATCCACAATTCCCTTCACAATAAAAGTTTTGGTTCGGTCACCCACAGTCACTTTTACTTCATCACCCACATACACTCCTTCGAGTGAAGCGAAAAAATCTCCGAAGTCAGAAGAATATCTGTGGAGTAAATTTGCGCCGATTAAAATATATCCGCTTTCAGATTCATTTAGAAAATCCCCTTCCACTACGAATTTAGAAAGGCCGGAAAGTTGATCTTCTTCATCAAGAGAAATACCAGTGATTTGCACACCCACTATGTCTTGAATATCACCAAAGTCTCGGCGAGTTTTGTAGTTGGCTTCGATTTGACCTGACTGCAAATATCTAGTACTCAGCTTTGCAATACCGGGCATTTTTTCCAGTGTGCTTTCTAGTTCATGAGTGTGCGCAATATCAGGCTTCCCGGCTATAGTAGTGATGATGACATCACCAGTGTATTGTTCTTTGTTGGCTCTATTTCCTCCTTCAATCAAACCAATCAAAATTCCTGAAATAACCACAAGGTTTAGAAAAGTAAGCATCATGATAAATACAATCAAAAAAGTAGTCGCTTTGTTTGAGCCTTTGATTTGTCTTTTAGCCAAAAACCATCCAACAGACAAAACGTTGGTCCACTTATTTGCCAATTCTTTTTTTGAAGCTTTATCGTCTATCATTTTTATTTCTTAGAAGCAAAGACAACTTGGTCCCCTTCATTTAAGCCAGAAATTATTTCTACCATACTATCAGAGCCCATCAAGCCTAGAGTTACTTCCCGCTCGGTGTCTTTACCTTTTGCGTCTCGCACCATGACCACATCCTTTGTGCCAGATTTTTTAACAATATAATTTGGTATAGCAATGACTCCCTTTTTCTCAGCGACGATGATGGTACCGTTTGCACTCATTCCTGTCTTGATACGCATATCTGGTAGAAGCTCTACGAAGCCTTCATATACTGGGACTCCATCCACCTCTGTCTCACGTGAATTTATAGTTTTTAAAGTACCCATAAATGTTTCGTTTGGGAAAGCATCCAATGTGATTTTTATTTGAGCACCCGGTGCTAGTCTAGACACATCCAATTCGGAAACTTGTAGCACCACTTCCAATGTGTCTTCGCCAAGAATAGATATGACTCTCTCCCCCACAGATGCATTTTCGCCAACTTCTTTTTCAATATTTGTGACTACACCTGTAAACGGAGCGTAAATTGTGTTTTTGCGAATTTCAGCATTGATTTTCTGAATTTCTGCTTGGGCCACACCTGTCTCACCTCCTGCTTGTTCACTTAGAAGTTTTTGATAAGTGGAGTCGGCTTTTTTGATTGCCAAATCTCGTTCATTTTTCGCTTGACTATAAGCGTTGTAGTTAGCCAAGTATGAGCTACTAGATTTATTTGGAATATCTAGATACCAGGTGGTGTTTAGATATGGAGCAAAATCATTATCGGGAAATGAAATATACAAACCACGAGTGCCCAGTGGGGTTGAAGATTCTTCCTCAATGAGTTCAACTTTTTTTTCTAAACCGAATATTAACAACCTATAGTCAGGTAAAGTTACGTTTTCTTTATCAATAGTAATTTTGTATGTTCCTTCAGCGCCATCATATATTCCACTAACAGTTGGAGCTGATATCCCGTAATCATTGGAATTTGGTTTAGGAATTAGATCCTCAGAAAGGAGTGTACGGTAAGCATTGGCTACTTTAGAATTCTCAGTAGTGGTAACTTTATCCAGTTCTTCTTTTGCGGTATTCAAATCCACATCTGAAACACGTGAATTGGCTTGCTTGATTTTCAAATCAGCCAACAAGTCGCCAATTTCTAATTGAGCCAATACCTGACCTTCGCTAACTTTTTGATTGTTTTTAACTGCAATTTGGCTCAGTCTTCCAGATGAAGCGAATCCTAAGTCGGCTCTATCACTAGTCTGCACCTTACCTGAAAGCACCACGGACTGTTCTACATCTGCTTTAGCCACAGTATATAGCTCTACTCCAGCACCACTGCCACTAAACAAGAAGTAGAGAACAATCAATAAGATTGGTGCTCCGATTAATATATATTTTTTGTATTGGGTAAAAATGTTTTTTATTTTGTTCATATTGAGTCCTATTATAGCACAAAAATACCCCCTCGCAAAAGAATTTTTTGGCTTTTTTTGATAAATTATTTTTTCTTTTTAGCGAGAATTTTCACAAAACCATCCTTCATTTTTTTCACGGATGCGTCGTCAAACAATGACAACACAAAGACTTGCTTTTCTAGTTTTTCAAACTCCTTTATCTTCTTGTCTATGATTTTTGGATCAGAGACGGTGTCAGTTTTAGTTAGAATGATTACTTCATCTTTTTCAGACAAGCCATCTGCACCCAGGCCTAGATTCTTGTCGTACTTTTTGAGTTCTTTGCGAATTTCTTTATAAGCTTTCATCATCCCAGTGCTACCTTCGGCTAAATTCTCAAATGAGACTAGGTGAGCCAGGGTTTTAGTTCTTTTGATGTGTCTTAAGAACTTTACTCCAAGTCCCTTGCCTTCAGAGGCAC
>JAGOPQ010000001.1 GCA_017991915.1 Minisyncoccota bacterium
CGCGGTGAGAATACTGAGGGTGAGGGCGGAACCCAACACCCAAAACGCAAAGCGGGGCATGGTGTGCCCTCCTGGCAAGGGGTGATTTGGTGTGTCCGAAATCGAATTGTCCCAGTGTTATCTACTGTCAAGGGACATGTTCTTCGACGTTATTATACCTCGGTTTTTATTCTTTAGCAACCTCAGCGATATCCACAGTGTCGCCATCAGTAGAAGCTACAGTTGTATCTTCCTTTGGTGCTCCATGAGCTTTTATGTCTATTCTCCATCCAGTCAGCTTGGCAGCTAGGCGAACATTTTGTCCACCCTTACCGATAGCTAGTGATAGCTGATCTTCAGCAACTTCTACGATAGCTTTGTGTTCTTTTTCGTCTATTTCTATAGATAAAACTTTTGCTGGTGACAGAGAGTTGGAAACAAATTGTTTTGGATCTTCCAACCATGGGATGATGTCTATCTTTTCTCCAGAGAGTTCTTGGGTGACTGTGTTAACCCGAGTACCTTTTTGTCCGACGCATGAACCCACTGGATCTATGTGGTCGTCGTTTGAGTAGACGGCAATTTTAGAACGTGAGCCAGCTTCTCTGGCGATGGATTTTATTTCTACAGTTCCACTCGCAATTTCTGGAGCTTCTACTGCAAAAAGTTTTTCAATAAATTTAGGATGGGTGCGAGAAAGACGCAGATCAATTCCACGTTGAGTGTCTTCTACGGAATAAAGATAAGCGCGAATTCTCTGCCCACGTTGAAAATATTCTCCAGGAATTTGTTCTTCCGCTGGTAATATTCCAGTAGCGCGGTTGAATTCTACATAGACGTTTCCTCGTTCTACCTTTTGGACAGAGCCTGTAACGACTTCTCCCTCTTTGGTGCCGTATTCATCCATGATGGATGTTCTCTCGGCTTCACGGATTTTTTGGATGATGACTTGTTTGGCAGTTTGAGCAGCGATGCGTCCGTAATCATCCTTTTGTTCCAATGGAAATACCACTTCATCATTCAGCTCTACACCCTTTTTCATCTTTCGAGCGTCTTCTATCATGATGTGGTGCTCAGGGTTGAACAAAACACGCTCATCATCTTTATCTTTTACAGAATAGTCCTCTTCTTCATCTGCATTGTCATCAATGCGAGCGATAGATTCATCTACTACGATTTTTACTTTAAAGAAATCGGTATGACCAGTCTCTAGGTCAAACTTTGCTCTAATTATCTGCCCTTTTTTACCGTAATCTTTCTTGTAAGCAGCAGCCATGGCTTGCTCGATGGCGTCTAGGATTTTTTCTTTTGGAATTTTTCGTTCTTCTTCTAATTGCTCCAGCGCACTCTTGAATGTTTTTAGATCTAACATAATAGGCTTTAGGCATTTAGGCTTTAGGCTCTAGCAATTTAAAATCGCTAATGCCTAGGGCCTAGTGGCCTGTATTTTTAATAAAAAAGCCCTGTTGCGACAGGACTCATACAGTTAAAAGATATCACAATAAAGCCAAAAAGGCAAGGGTTGAAATCAAGTTGAAAGTTTTCCACAGGGTACTTTTGGGCTTGGGTGGGTGGGGATATCTCTGTGGTATAATTTACTCAATTATTATTAATTCTTAAATTTGAATATTATTATGATCAAGCGCTTTTTAATTGCAATAACTCTCTTTGTCCTCGTCGGACTATCTTTTACAAATCAAGCTTCGGCCCTGGGTGCGGGTTCAGGTAACACCACTACAAATGGTTGTACCTTAAATACTGCCTATCTTGGTCAAAATAATTTATATATTAGATTCAGTGCCAACTCTTACTGCGGAAGTATTGAGGTTTTTGATTCTGAAGGTGCCACTCATGTAGCACATAGTGCTAGAAACATGTTTAATTCATACTCCGCTTCTTCCGAAGAAAATGGAGTAATATTTAATCCTTATTGGGATTCGGTGACTGTAGATATGGTAACCTTCACAATTCGCGCACATGATCCGCAGGACTGGTCTAGCTACTCAGAATCTAATGTTACCTGGGGAGGTGGACTTAACGCGAGTTGTGTTTTGACCAGCTTTGGATATAGTGTTTCAAGTCCTGGAGTCCCTAACAGTGTGACTTATAATTCTACGAACTATACTCAAGGTGGTTTCGTATGTATACCAGTGTTTAATGGGACGCAATACCCTTCTCCTATTGCAAGTTACATAGTGGGTGGTGTAAATAGTTTAGTTGTTTGGGCAGTGCCGCCAGGTGGGTGGGTTAATGGTCCTGGATCTTTCGTTTCTGACTACGTATCTTTCAATTATCCGGGTGGAGGAAATGTGGGTGGTAGTGCTCCCGTTGTGACTCTCACCGCAAACCCTGTATCTGGTAGTGCTGGTTCAGTAAACCCAACTCTGACGTGGACAGTGGCCAACGGGGCTACGTCATGCGCAGCTTCTGGTGGCTGGTCTGGAAATAAAAGTACAGGGGGTGGAAGTGAGTCTACAGGAATTATTTATATTCAAGGAATAAAAACCTTTACTCTTGAGTGTGTAAATGCTTATGGGCAAGGATCCGATAATGCGACGGTGGATGTTGGGCCAGGTGGAGCATACAAGGATTTGATTGCAGATGTGCCAACTACAAGTGGAGCTGTCATAGTAAATGTGGCCAAAACTTTTACTTCAACCATTACCAACCAAGGTAATACATCTACCGTTTCAGGATTTACGAATTTATTTCAAGTATCACAATCTTCTGATGGCTCAAATCCTATTGATTATCCAACGACAGTAATGTCGGGTTTAGCAGGAGGTGCTTCTGCTAATGCTTCTAAATCCATAACCTTTACATCCTTGGGAGCATGGTATATCCGTGCCTGTGCGGACAAGAGCGGTGCCTCAGATGCTAATGGTGTAATTGCCGAAATTGATGAAAATAATAACTGCAGTATGAGTACACCTTGGACATTGGTGACTGTAACCACTCCAAATTCTCCTGATCTAGTAGCTTCCACTCCTACTCCAAACGGAGCTACAGTGGGTGTGGCGCAAACTTTTTCCTCAACAATCACAAATGCTGGAGCACTGACCACGGGCGGAGGGTTTACAAACTTGTTCCAAATTTCTCAATCCTCAACTGGAGCGAGTGGAGTTACAGATTACGCAGTTCCGGGAATGTCTACACTGGCTTCTGGGGGATTTGCTACTACTTCTAAATCCATAACTTTCCCATCTGCTGGAACTTGGTATATACGTGCCTGTGCTGACAAGAGTAACGCTTCTGACACCAATGGAGTTATCTCAGAATATTTAGAGGGCAACAACTGCAGCATGAGTACACCTTGGACTGCCGTTACTGTGACTGACCAACCTACACCAGTAGTCACCATCACTGCCAATCCACCATCTGGCGTAGTGAATGTAGTAAACCCAACATTGACTTGGAGTGCTACAAACAATCCTATTTCATGTACAGCATCTGAAGACTGGTCTGGTCCCAAGGGTGTTTCTGGAACCAATGTTTCTCAAGGGGTATCAACTATGATTAAAACTTATAGATATACACTTTATTGTACAAATGCTAATGGAGATGGTGCACCGCAAACTGCAAATGTCACAGTAACTGGCGCAGGTGGTATTGATTTGACGGCCGGTGTGATTACTCCAACCACTGCGCTCGTGGGTGTTTCTACAACTTTTAACACAACCATTCAAAATATTGGATCAACAGCGACCGGTGCTGGATTTACAAATTTATTTCAACGAGCCACTGCCGCAGACGGCACTGGATCATCTGATGTGGGTGTTACTTCTATTGGTAGCTCTTTGGCGGGAGGGGGAAGTGTTCAGATTTCCAAAGCAAATGCCTTTGCTACGGCCGGTACTCATTACATGAGAGCTTGTGCGGATAAAGATAAAAATAATGGTGTTGGTACTATAAACGAAGGGGCGAATGAGGGTAACAACTGTGGTCCATGGACCGCCATTACTGTAGTTGCTCCCGGACCAGACCTTGTAGCAGCCGTTCCTACACTATTGGTGCAACCACAAGTTGGGGTATATTCTGGATTTAATTCTATTACAATAAACCAGGGAAATCAGAGCACTGTAAATAGTTTTCAAGTGAAGTTTGAAGTTGATAATAATGCAGACCATTCTGTATACGTACAAAATCTTGCCGGATATTCAGCAGCACTTGCAGGTAATAACGCCACAAGTTCTGTAAATTCTGGTAATTACGGTTTCCCGACGGCTGGTACTTACTATGCACGTGCATGTGCAGATCAAAACGGTTTTGGTACTGGAGTAATATCTGAAACCGATGAAGGTAATAATTGTAGTACCTGGATGTCTTTCCAAGTGGGTCCGACTGGTACCATAACTGCACCTCCTTGCGTCATCGCCGAAAATGCTTCTACTTGTAATTCTTCTGTGACCTGGAGCACCACAAATCCTATAACAACTTCAGTGGTAAAAAATTCTGCCAACACAACCACAGCGACTGCAAACTCTGGAACTCAGAGTATGGTGGTGAAATATCCTTCAGAAACTTTTACCCTATACAATAACAGCGTATCTCTGGTCTCAGATGTAGCGCAGTCTAGTTGTGCGTCGGGAACTTCTTGGAATACTTCTAGTGGTATGTGTAAAAAGAATGGTGGACCTAATAATCCAGGAAATGAATGTGAAAACGGTGCCGCGAATTATCCTCTATGTACTTGTACAACTCCTTCTTGTACGGTTTGTGTAAATGGCGCAGCCAATCCTCCTGTCTGTACGGTTGATAACAATAATGTATGTCTAAACGGTGCAGATAATCCAACTCTATGCACCCTGGTAAATGGTGCTTGCCTAAACGGTGCAACCAATCCTCCTACTTGTGCGGCCAAGAAG
The DNA here is from genome assembly GCA_017991915.1 of Minisyncoccota bacterium. GTDB lineage: Bacteria > Patescibacteriota > Minisyncoccia > Phycocordibacterales > UBA9973 > UBA9973. The sequence goes on from JAGOPQ010000001.1 coordinate 4,845, forward strand.
CCAACCTTCATAGAAAACTAGTAAAAATTCTGGAGAGTGCTATAAATAACCAATGAGGATCAAAGTCTTATATGAAGATACCAACATTCTGGCCATAGATAAGCCAGCTGGTATCTCTGTACAGAACGACGAAAAAAGCACGGATAAAACCGTGCTTGATTTCGTTGTAAAAAAATACAAGAAGGCAGAGCTCGTGCATCGCCTAGATAAAGATACTTCTGGGGTTTTGTTGATTGCTAAAAATGCAAAGACCCATGAATTTTTGAAGCAACAATTTCAAACTAGGACTGTAAAGAAAATTTACCACACTGTTGTTTCTGGATTTATGAAAGAAGACCGTGGAGTTATCAATAAACCTATCGGTAGAAGCCCTTCTGATTTTCGTCGTCGCCTCGCAGGCCGTGGTGCACGAGGGGAGCTACGAGAAGCGATTACTGAGTATAAAGTGTTAAAGAGATTTGAAGAAAAGAAAAACAAATTTACTTATCTAGAAGTAATGCCGAAAACTGGACGTACACACCAGATTCGAGTGCACATGAAATATGCTAGTCATCCTGTGGTTTGCGATTCTCTCTACAACCCAACAGGGCCTTGTCCGAAAAGCTTTTCCAGAATGGCCCTCCATGCTAAGTCTATAGAATTTAAAGATTTAAAAGGTAAGATCGTAAAAGTTGAATCTCCGTTACCGAAAGAATTCAAGGGAATAGTGTAAAAACATGAAAGCAGAAACTAAAAATTGCCAGAATTGTCAAAAAGAATTCTTGATCGAAGAAAGTGATTTTAATTTCTATGAAAAAATAAAAGTTCCACCACCGACATGGTGTGGAGAGTGCAGGTTTGTGCGCAGAATTTCTTCTACAAACGTTTGGACTCTCTTTTGGCGCAATTGTGATAAGTGCGAAAAACGCATGATATCTGTCTATCCCGAATCACAAAAAATCACCGTGTATTGTCCAACTTGTTGGTGGGGAGATAGTTGGGATGGCACAGAATACGCCATGGACTATGATCCCAGCCGACCATTTTTAGCACAGGTGAAAGAGTTGTCTATGAAAACTCCATACCCGGCAGTGGAGACCGAGCACCTAACTCTGAAAAATTCTGAATATACAAACGCCATCGCGTATTCCAAGAATTGTTTTATGGTTGTGTCCGCGGATTATTGTGAGTCAGTTTACTATTCTTCAATTTTAAATGGCATGAAGTGGAGTGCGGATTGTCTGCGGGGCTGGGAGTCAGAGCTGTGCTATGAGTCTACTGGTTTTGCCAAAGGTTACAATGTTTTCTTTTCTGAAGAATTTGATAATTGTGTAGACGTTTGGTTTTCTAGGAATTGCCACAGCTCTTCCAATTGCATTGGTTGTGTGAATTTAAGAGGTGCCAGCTATCAAATATTTAATGTGCAATATTCCAAGGAAGAATATAACCAAAAATTAAAAGAGTTTGGTTTTGATTCATGGAGCAATTTACAAAAGTTTGAAAAAGTTACTAGAGAGTTTTGGCTGACCAAGCCTTATCGTGACTATCATGCCAATTCTTTTAATTTAAATGTTAGCGGAGAATTTGTGTATTATTCTAAAAATTCCAAAGAAGGGTATATCTTAAACTATGCTGAGAATTCTAATTGGTGCCAATTTATAACCGTAAACGGCATAAAAGACTGCGCGGATTATTCTGGCTGGGGCAACAACGCGGAGCTGGTGTATGAGTCTGCCAGTGTGGGGAATAATGTCAGTGATGTGAAATTTTCATGCTTTTGTTTTCCTGACGTAGTGGGAGTTGAATATTGTTTGTGGTGTATAGCGGGGAAGAATAATTTTGGTTGTGTTGGCTTGAAACGCAAGAGTTATAGTATTTTAAATAAACAATATTCCAAAGAAGAATATGAAAAATTAAAAAGTCAGATTATTTTAGATATGAAAAATAATCCATACATAGATGAAAAGGGGAAGGTTTGGGGGTATGGAGAATTTTTCAGACCTGGTTTTAGCAAGCATGACTACAATCATTCCACCGCGATGAAGTTTTTCCCCAAAACTAAAGAGCAGGCCATCAAGGAAGGTTATTCATGGAATGATGATGTAGCACCAACGGTGACATGTACGATAAAATCGGAATCATTGCCAGATATAATTGCAGATACGGATGATTCTATCTTGCAAGAAATCATAGAATGCATGTCTTGTACACGTGGATACAAGATAGTGTCTGGAGAATTGGAATTACTTCGCAAAATGAACCTACCTGTGCCCCATGAATGCCCAAAATGTAGAGAAAGCCGGAGATTCAGCAGGATGAATAGACCTGGTATGTACCACAGAAATTGTGCAAAATGCGAAGCCCCTATATATACACCATATGCTCCGGAGCGTCCGGAGATAGTGTATTGCGCTAAGTGTTATCTGGCAGAGTTTGCCTAGTTATTTCTTTTATGCTAAAGTATTCCCACTATGGCAGTAAGCAACAGAACCGCAATAAATAAAATAAAATTCAGCCCTGTAGACATTGAGGCTCGCAAAAAGCTTGATTTCAAGGCTGGTGACACCATTCGTGTCTGGTCAAAAATTCAAGAAGAAAAAGCTTCTAAAAAGGGCGATGGAACCAAGTTCCGATTGCAGGCATTTGAAGGAATGGTTATCGGACGAAAGCACGGATCTGAGAACGGAGCTACTTTCACTGTTCGCCGAGTGGCTTCTGGTGTGGGCGTAGAAAGAATTTTCCCTATATATTCTCCAATGGTAGATAAAATTGAAGTAATCAAAAAAGCTAAAGCTCGACGCTCCAAGCTTTACTATGTTCGCGTGAAGGCGGTAAAAGATGTTCGCCGAAAGATGCGTTCTGTGACTGCAGAACCAGAAGCTGAAGTAGAAACTCCAGCAGCAGAATAATCTGATATAATCTCTCTGTGCAATACAAGCCCAGGTGGCGAAACTGGTAGACGTACTACCTTGAGGTGGTAGCGCCCGCAAGGGCTTGGGAGTTCGAGTCTCCCCCTGGGCACCAGCAAAAACAATCCGGCTACTGCCGGTTTTTTTGTGGGTGGGGAGACGAGAAAGGCGGAGGCGCGACGGCGCCGAGCCGGGGTCGAGCAAATTTTCAGCAGAAAATTATGCGTGACCGAGTCTCTCCTTTATGTGTTAAAATTCACCAATGAAACAGAAACTAAAGATAAACAAGAAGAAGTTGCGAAAGATTTCTCCTTCCAAAAACTTTTTCTTATCACTAGCTAGCTCCATCATATACCAACAAATTTCCACTAAAGCTGGAAATGCTATTTACGCTAAATTTATAGCACTATATGGTAAGAAAAAACCCAACCCTCAAGATTTTCTCAATTTTTCAATTGCTGATTTGAAGTCTGCTGGAATTTCTCCACAAAAATCAGGGTATTTGAATGACTTATCTCTGAAGTTTTTAGATAAAACCATAAACCAAAAAGGTTTTCATAAAATGTCTGATGAAGAAGTCAAAGAACATTTGCTCCAAGTCAAAGGTATCGGTCCGTGGACTGCAGATATGTTTTTAATCTTTGCCCTAAACAGAAAAGATATTTTGCCGGTAGGGGATCTGGGCACCAAGAAAGGATTTCAGAAAGCTTTTAAGTTGAAAAATCTTCCAGACGAAAAACAAATGTTGAAACTAGCCGAGCCTCACAACGGCGAGCGCACTATTTTAACCTTATATCTTTGGGATATTTTAGACTAAATCTATTTTATCGCCCCTTCTTTACGCAGTAGAGCCATTTTCTTTTTTACTCCACCGCGATTGTAGTGTCCCAGGGTTCCGTCGGATTTAATGACTCTGTGACAAGGTACATCTTTTCGAAAGTTATTGGCCATGATCGTGCCAACCGCACGCGCTGCGCCAGCACTACCAGCCAAGATGGCTACTTGTTTGTAGGTCATAGTCTTGCCACGCGGTATATCTTTTACTATTCTTAGCACCATTTCTTTAAAACTAGTCATGTTTGTATTATACAATATGTATTGCTATAATTTTTGCATGGTATTTTCTGATGACGTGTTGATACGAGTGGCGATTTTAATTTTGGGTTTGTGTGGTTTTGTCGTAGCTAGGCATATTCACAAACATAAAAATAATGAAGCTGCTCCACTAGTTTGCCCAATAAAGTTTGATTGTCATGGAGTAGTGCACAGTGATTATTCTACTTTTCTTGGAATTCATTTGGAGGTTTTAGGTATGTTTTATTACGGTCTCCTTTCTCTGGCTTATGCATTTTTTATTTTTTTGCCTAGTTCTATGCCGAGTCTGGTTGTAAATTTCATGATTGGTTTGTCCTTGGTGGCATTCCTCTTCTCTTTTTATTTGATGTCTTTATTGATTTTTGTACTCAAGAAAGCTTGTTCCTGGTGTATTGTGTCTGCTTTAATCTCTGCCACAATTTTTGTTTTAACTATCGCTACTTATCACTTTAGTTATATTGTCCAACTTTTCATTCGCTAGAAAAGTAAAAAAAGTAGCATTTATCTAATATTTTTGCTATAAATGATGACACATGGTGGCTATGGTGTAGCGGTAGCACACGGGCTTGTGGAGCCCTTAGTCTGGGTTCAACTCCCAGTAGCCACCCACGAATTATTGTTTTTTGTGCGCATCTTCTTCAAGATGGGCAACTTGTTTTTCAACTCTACCTAGAGTTTCTTTTAGGTTTCGGAGTTGTGCCTCCTCGGTTTCTATTTCTTCTTCAGCTTTCTCGGTAAGTTTCTTTTCACCAATCAGCCCAGAAATGATTAATCGATTTCCAACAAAGTCTGATACGAAAACACCAATCAAAAGAAGAATAATAGTTCCACCAACTAGTGATAGCCAAGAGCTTAGGCCAAAGTCGTCTGCGGTGTGCCAAACTCCGCGCCAGAATAGAACTATTCCAACACCACCAACCATCGCGTAGATGATGGGGTAGTGGCTCAATTTGCCTCTAATTTTGTCTTCTAGCTTGTCGAAAAATAATACAATCTTTTTTAATCTCATATATAATAATCATAGCATATGTTATATTGAAGTTTTAATGGACACGGAAATTGTAAAAATTACAGAAGAAAACTCACAAGAAAACTTAGATAGGGCTGGGGCGGTCATTCGTGCTGGGGGATTGGTAGTTTTTCCGACGGAGACTGTGTATGGGCTTGGAGCCAATGCCCTAGATCCGGAAGTGCTATCAAAAATATTTCTAGCCAAAGGTAGGCCGAGTGACAACCCACTCATAATTCACGTTTGTGATTTACAGCAGTTGGCTAAATTGACTGACAATGTCTCCGAAATTGCTCAAAAATTGATAAATAAGTTTTGGCCAGGACCGCTGACTATTATTTTCCCCAAAAAGCCAGAAATTTCTGAAATTGTATCTGGGGGGCTAGATACCATCGCTGTGCGTATGCCCAAATTTGCAATTGCGCAACAATTGATAGAAAAAGCTGGCGTACCGATAGCTGCACCATCGGCCAATATTTCTGGTCGTCCGAGTTCCACCAATGGAGCTACCGCATATGAAGATTTGATTGGCAAAGTAGATATGATTTTAGACGCGGGCGAGTCACCGATTGGTGTTGAGTCAACTGTTGTAAAAATTTCAGCTGATAATGTTTCCATTTTACGCCCTGGGGCTGTCACCTTGGAGATGTTGGAAGAAGCTGTGAGCCCATTACCTGTTATTTTGGCAGTAGATAAAAAAGATTTAAACTCTTCACCAGGTACAAAGTACAAACACTATGCCCCAAACGCACCAATGCAGATAGTTCCGCGCGAAGAGATAGAAAGCTACGCCAATAAGCTCCGAGCAGAAGGGAAAAAAGTTGGCATTGCTCTTCAAAATGAAAGAACTTTAGAAGAAGTTTCGCAAAATTTATATAGTGCACTCCGATATTTTGATAATCACCCAGTTGATATAATTTTAGTACCAAGATTTACTGAAGAAGGATTGGGCTTGGCTATTATGGACCGTCTCAAGAGGGCTTCCACGGAATAAATTTAGAAGTCTAAGCATAATGTGTCATAATTGAAACCATGGACGAACTTGAGAAGGACGCAAAAGAGTATTGGAAAATTTTAGGTCCTGGACTAACTACTGGTGCTGCTGATGATGATCCGTCAGGTATTGCTACCTATTCTCAGATGGGTGCCCAAAGGGGTTTTGGCTTGATATGGCTCTCATTTTTTACTTATCCACTCATGGGTACAGTGCAAGAGATGTGCGCCCGTATTGGCTTGGCCACCGGAGCAGGGCTCGCCTCCAACATAAAAAGACATTATTCTAAAAAGGTACTCTATGCTTGTACGTTGCTTTTGCTTTTTGCAAATGTGTTTAACATTGGGGCAGACTTGGGGGCAATGGCTCAAGGAGTTCAGCTTGTTTTTCCGGCTTTCAATTTTGCTTTTCTGGTTATTTTTTTCGCTTTGTTGTCTTTGGGTCTTCAGATTTTTATTTCTTACAAAGGTTACTCTAAATATTTAAAGTACTTAGCTTTGATACTCTTCGCATATGTTTTTTCTGCACTCTCCGTCAAAATGAATTGGGGGGAAGTTTTGCAAAGCGCAATTATGCCAACAATTCAGTTTTCTAAAGATGAGGTCATATTGATCTGCGCGGCTCTCGGTACTACCATTAGCCCGTATCTTTTTTTCTGGCAGACTTCACAGGAAGTTGAAGAGCAGATTTTAAATGGAGAATCCACTGAAGAACAACGCAGATCTATGACAACATCAAAAGATATACGCCACATGCGGATTGATGTTTGGTCTGGGATGTTTGTGTCTAATTTAGTAATGTTCTTTATCATTGCCGCTTGTGCCGCCACACTGCATCAAGCGGGTATTACCAACATTCAAACAGCTGGTGATGCGGCTATTGCCCTGCGTCCTTTTGCGGGTAATTTTGCATTTATATTGTTTGCCTTGGGTATTCTAGGAACTGGATTGTTGGCTATTCCGGTATTGGCAGGTTCGGCTTCATATGCGGTCTCTGAATCATTTGGTTGGAAGCTGGGGCTCAACAGGAAGCTTAAAGAAGCTAGAGCATTTTATGGAGTTATAGTTGTGGCAATGATTTTGGGAATAATTTTAAATTTTATTGGACTTGATCCAATCAAAACCCTTATATATTCAGCAGTTTTGAATGGAATTATTTCCCCTATAATTTTATTCTTAATCGTTCGCATAAGTGGAAACGGTGATATTATGGGTCAGTTTAAAAACAATAAGCTCAGTAGTATTTTTGGCTGGCTCACAGTGATAATCATGTTTGTGGTTAGTCTCACAGCCATCGTCTTTCTTTTAATTTAGTATTCATATACTATTCATTTATATGAATATAATTCCTGACTATGATCTCACATCATTAAACACACTTGGTGTCCATGCCAAGGCGGATTTCTTTGTCGAGATTTCAAACGAGCAGGATTTAAAAGAACTTTTTTCTTCCTCAGAATTCAGGAATCAGCCAAAGCTTTTTCTTGGCGGTGGGAGCAATCTACTTTTTACCAAAGATTTTGCAGGCATGGTGGTTTTAAATAAATTGAAAGGAATTGAAATCCTAAACGAAGAAGGGGACACTGTTTTGGTTAAAAGTATGGGTGGAGAGGGATGGCAGGATTTAGTTATTTTTACGGTTTTGCGCGGATACTGGGGCTTGGAAAACCTGTCTTTGATTCCAGGCACAGTAGGCGCAGCCCCAATGCAGAACATAGGGGCATATGGAGTCGAGTTAAAGAATGTTTTAGAAAATGTCGAAGCTTTTGATGTGGAGACTGGAGCCAAAAGAATCTTTTCTAAAGGAGAATGCGAGCTCGGATACAGAGAAAGCATTTTCAAGAACAGCTTAAAGGGAAAATATTTTATATCTGCGATCACTATCAAGTTGAGCAAAGTAGAAAAAAAGAATATAGGATATAAGGTTCTAAAAGAATATTTAGAAAAAAATAATATTGAAGTAAAAAATCCGAAGGATATCAGTGATGCTGTTTCTGAAATTCGCCGAAGTAAATTGCCCGACCCAAAGGTGTTGGGAAACGCTGGTTCTTTTTTTAAAAATGTATTTGTATCTGAGCACAAGCTAAATGAAATATTGAAGCAATACCCAAATGTTCCATATTTCGGAGAAGATGGAGTAGTCAAAATACCGGCTGGTTGGCTGATTGAACAATCCGGATGGAATGGTAAAAGAGTAGGCAACGTCGGAGTACACGACAAACAAGCACTAGTGATAGTAAACCACGGAGGCGCCACTGGGCCAGAGATACAAAGTCTAGCAATGGAAATAATTGGCGATGTCTTTTCAAAATTTGGATTGAAGCTAACCCCAGAAGTGAATTTTATTTAAATTTTTTTAGTCGTGGTACAATATTAGTATGAAAAAATCCATTCTAGTTGGTGGAACAATAATTTCTCTACTTGTTTTAATTTTTCTGGTATATTTTTTTGTTCGAGGAAACAAACCCGACGATTTAAACTCTACTAGAAATAAACTTCAAAGTGATTTGGCTATTGCTCAAAGTAAATTAGCTAATGAAAAGAATAAATTGGATTCTATGTTGGATAGTTTAAAGCAATCCTTTTCCTTGGCAGTGAGTGTGCAAGATCAAATGCGACAAGCCACCGATGTGGTAAACAGAACAAACTTTATGTTCCATGACCCAAATGGAGCAAGCCCTGAATTGATAGTAAAGAATCCGCTCCAAAATATACCCATAAATGATCAAAGAAAAAATATAAACTCTTTACTGACTGATTGGCGTACAAAACTCAGTCTTTCTTCTTTAAAACTCATAGACGTGGCGGAAAGTGAAAGAATAAAGAAGAATACTGAAACGATACAGCAATATCTGGAATCCCTGCACCAAATTGCGGATAAACTTACCCCTGAGAATTCAGATCTTTCCCAGTATCAAATAGATATATATAAACAAAATTTGCCGGCTGTTGAGGAAGTAAAACAAATCATCAGCAACATAGATGCAGCGATTCAAAATGCCCAGAATGGTAATTCTCAATCTAGTGGTTCTACTGGTAATTCTGGAAACTCAACGTCATCTGGATCTCAAAATCCTCCAGTAACCCCAGAAGATGTGATTGACCAACAAAACACCGTAGATGATGGTCAAGACCAAGTAGATACCATTCAAAACCAAATTGACCAAATAGATCAACAGACCGAGACTCCGCCACCGACTGTTCCACCAGTAGAGACCCCACCCGAAACTCCTGTGGCTGAAACAGAGAATAATACTGTAAATTATGGGGTTCGTCGTACTATTGATAAAAACCAAGGAATCATAGTTCAGCCCGGCCCTGCCCAGCTCATACCCGGTACTGACCCATACTAGAGTGCAATTTTACTTTAATACTCGTCGCATGTTAATATAAAAATATTAACAGTAATAGAATTTTAAAATGGAAAATATGAACAATATACCAAGTGAATATGTGAAGAATTTATATCGAGCGGTTTTAGCTTTTCTAGTTGTTTTAGCTTTGTTTTTTGCAGTTAGAGTTGTAGGAGAATTTAGAAATTTCAGCACTGTTGGAAACAAAGATGCAAATACTATAACCATAACTGGTCATGGTGAGGTTCAGGCTGTTCCTGATATTGCCAATGTTTACTTCACTATCCGTAAGGATGGTAAGACAGTAAAAGAGGCCCAAGATGCTGTAGTGGTGGTTGAAAAAAGCGCCCTGGCTTTCTTGAAAGATAATAAAGTTGATGAGAAAGATATCAAGACTACGAATGCTTCCTTTAATCCAAAGTATGAAACCAAGAGAACTTTATGCCCGCAGACAGCGGTGATGGGTGGATTGGTTGCTCCATCTTACTACTGTGGAGATGGTAAACAAGTTATAACTGGTTACGAAGCCTATGAGAGTATTACGGTAAAACTTCGCAACCCTGACGATGCAGGTAAGGTTATGCAAGGTTTAGGTACTCTCGGAGTTACTGACTTGAGTGGTCCAAATTTCGCGATTGACAAGGAAGACGACCTAAAGGCTCAAGCTCGCAAGGAAGCTATCGAAGACGCTAATACCAAAGCTAAGGCTCTAGCTAAAGACTTGGGAGTTAGACTTGGACACGTGGCAAGCTTTAGTGAATCTGGTAATTATCCAATGATGTATGCCGTGAAAACTGAAGCTATGGATGCTTTTGGAGGATCAGTTTCCAATCCAGCCCAACTACCAAAGGGTGAAAACACAATCAGTTCTGATGTGACCATAACCTATCAAATAAACTAAAGAAAGGTCTATTTGACTAATTAGCTAAAAAAGAGTAAGATTAAAAGAGCCCTGAGAGGGGCTTTTTTAAGAGGGTTTAAAAATTTTTTAATTTATGTCAAAAATAACTGAGTACTTAAAGGAGACAAAAACAGAATCAAGGCATGTGATTTGGCCATCCCGAGCCCAAACTATTTTCTATACCTTGATAGTTGTGGTTTTATCTATAGTCATCGCTTACTTATTGGGTTTGTTTGATTTTATTTTCTCAAAAGGTTTAGAAAAAATAATTTCTCTATAATCTTTTGGATTTTTTAAATTAATTTATGTCAAAACAAGAAACACAAGGAGCTAGAAACTGGTACGCGATTCATACCTATGCAGGATATGAGAACGTGGTGCTTCGTAACTTGAAACAGCGTATTGATTCTCTTGGAATGCACGACAAGATCTTTAACGTTATCGTTCCTATTGAAAAGAAGGTTAAAATCAAAGGCGGAAAGCGCGTGGAAGTAGAAGAAAAGATTTACCCTGGATACGTGCTCGTGGATATGATAGTGACTGACGATTCTTGGTACGTAGTTCGCAATACTCCTAGAGTGACTGGATTCGTTGGTGCTGGTGTGAATCCTGTTCCACTTCGACAAGATGAAGTAGATTACTTGTTCAAGAAAATGGATGCGGGTACTGTAAAACACAACATTGATATGACTATCGGTGAGACTGTGCTCATAGTAGATGGACCATTTAAGGAGTTGGAAGGTAAGGTTAACTCGGTAGATTCTGAACGTGGTAAGGTAAAAGTATTGGTTTCAATGTTTGGTCGCGAAACCCCAGTAGAATTGGACTTCTTGCAAATCAAGAAGATTTAAGTTAATCTGTAAACTCAAAGACAAATTATATGGCAAAGAAAATAACAAAGAAAATAAAGCTACAAATTCAGGCCGCAAAGGCTACTCCAGCTCCACCACTAGGTCCAGCGCTTGGACAGGCAGGTATCAACATCGGTGACTTCGTTACCAAGTTCAATGCTGCTACCAAGGACATGGCGGGGGACAAGGTTGGTGTATCTATCACTGTATACGAAGACCGAACCTATGATTTCGTCGTGAAGACTCCTCCAGTTACTGGACTTATCTTGAAAGCTGCAGGTGTGGAGAAAGGTTCTGGTACAAATGCTTCTACCAAGGTTGGTAAAATCACCCGAGCTCAAGCCCTAGAAATTGCTAAGAAGAAAATGAAGGACTTGAATGCAAAGGATGATGAGGGAGCAATCAATATCGTAGCCGGCTCTGCTCGAAGTATGGGTATTGAAGTTAAATAAATAATTTAAATTTTAAACAAGAAAGGCCAATACGAAAGTGTTGGCTTTTTTTGTTTTTCGGTAGTATATTTAAGGAATGAAAAAGGCTGGGGTTAAGGTAAATAAAACCAAAAGACCTTCTTGGGATGAGTATTTTTTACAGCTTGCAGTGCTTGTCGGCACACGTGGTACTTGCGATAGAGGGCACGCTGGCACAGTTATTACAAAAGATAAAAGAATTCTTACTACTGGATATGTAGGCTCACCAGCTGGTTTGCCTCATTGTGATGAGGTGGGTCATGAAATGCACAGTGTTACAAATACAGACGGCACTGTTAGTCAGCATTGTATTCGTACTGCTCATGCAGAACAAAACGCGATTAATAATGCAGCTCGTTCTGGTGTAGCGTTGATGGGTGCAACAATGTACACCAAGATGACTCCTTGTTACAAGTGCGCACAGAGCATTGTGAATGTTGGTATTGTGCGTGTAGTATGTCAAAATGATTATCACGCAGGTAAAAATGCTAAAGATATGTTTAAAAAAGCAAAAATAAAATTTGAAATTATAAATAAGGAAATAGAAAAATATAAAAACCAGTAATTTTATGGTTGATCTAAAAGAAATACAAAAAGCAGTAATGGAAAATAGAAAAGAGAAGGGTTTTCATAGTGATGTGACTCATGATTTTTGCCGTGCTTATGAAGAACTCTCTGAAGCTTTTGCAAAATACAATCGAGGTCAACCAGGGATGGCTGAAGAGTTTGCAGACGTAGTGATATTCCTTTTAGGTATGTGTGATCAGCTTGGATTTGACCTAGAAAAAGAAATTGTAAATAAAGTAGAAAAAAATAAAAAGCGTCAATATACAAAATCCAAGTCTCCAGACGGAAAAGACATTTTCATTCGTATAAAAACTGACGAGGATCCTTAGAAGAATCTTTCGTAAACAGAAAAGGTGTAAGCAAAGGGATTTTTTTCATCCGCTTTGTGCTCTTCGTGTGAGGTTTCATTCCAAACGATTGGTACTATTTCTGGGAAATATGTATCCGCATCTTTGTCTTCCATGTCTACATGAGTTATGTAGAGTCTGCCTGCTTCTTCCATGCTTTGTTTGTATATTTGGCCACCGCCCATGACGAATACCTCCTCTTCACTATCTTTAAAGGAGTCCAGAGTATCTTCTAGAGAATAAGAAATTTCTATGCCGTCAGCGTTGAAAGCCTTGTCTTGGGTCAGGACTATATTTCGGCGGTTTGGTAATGGCTTACTGTCCATAGATTCAAAGGTTTTCTGGCCCATTATCACTGTATGTCCTCGAGTAGTATCTCGAAAATGCTTCATGTCTTCAGGCATATTCCAGAGAAGAGTGTTCTTTTTTCCGAGTTCGTTATTTTTACCTATGGCCGCAATGATTGAAATCATAAATTTATATAGCAATAGGAAGGGGGATTCTTTCGTAACTTTGGTAATCTAAAATTTTCGTATCTTCTGCCTTCCAATCAAAAATTGATTTCCAATTTTCCGTTTCTATTTTTGGGAGTGGGTATTTATTTGGATCACGTGAAAGTTGTTCTCTTGCTCCTTCCACGTGTTTATCAAATAGATGCACATCTGCCAAAAATCCCACCAATCGTCCTTCCTGGAGTCCTGCTTCTTTGGCCAGCAAGTGAAGTAGTAGTGCGTAGCTTGCTATATTAAAAGGTAGCCCGAGCATTGTATCAACAGAACGTTGATTCCATAGTAAGTTTAATTTTCCATCAATAACAGTTACTTGGAAGGAGTAGTGACATGGCGGTAGACCCATTTCTTCAAGCTGAAGTGGGTTCCACGCACTTACTATCATTCTTCTGTTTCTTGGTTCTTTCTTTAGAATTTCGATAAGTCTTTTTAGTTGGTCAAATCCCTTGCCAGTATAGTCTGTATCATAACTTTCATATTGCGCATTGAAGTGTCGCCATTGGAATCCATAGATTGGACCCAAGTCTCTTTCTTCAAGCATCCTCTTTTTGGATGCTTCGTCGTGGCCGTACGGTGCCTTCTTTGGTGCAGCCCACTCATCCCAAATATGGTTATTTCTTTCTATGAGCCATTGCTTATCAGTAATCCCATTTATGAAAAATTCTAGTTCAGTAGCAATTAATCGGAAAGGCATTTTCTTGGTAGTTAAAAGGGGGAATCCCTTGGACATATCATGTTCAAAAAAAGCACCAGCTGTGGTGTATGCATCCCAACCTTGGCGAGTAGGAACCTTAGTTCCGTTTTCTAAAGTATTTTTTATTATGTCTAGATAGGCTTTCATGTTTCCATTATAACCTTTATTCAATGCTTCACAAATTTGACAAAATAAGCATAGAATGCTATTCTAGAAACATCATTCTCATCTATTACATAACGTATTGGGAGTGACCCAATATTATGCACAAGACCAATTCGGCTGCTCCGAAGAAATTCGGGAGTCATACTGCTTCTAGCTCACGAGCTCCTGCCCGTTCTTTCGGTGCAAAGCCTCGTTTTGCAGGAAGTTCAAAACCCGCTAGACCATCTTATGGTGGCGGTAAATTTAATAACTCTCGACCCAAGTTTGGGGGCAATAGAAAGCGCTCTGGTGGTGGAAAATCACGCGGGGACCGCATAGACGTTTCTCGTTTCGTAAAGCACGCAGTGCATGTAGAAGAGAAGCCGTATGTTTCTAAACACACTTTTATAGACTTTCCATTCAACGAACAACTACACAAGAATATCGCTCGTGCGGGGTATATTTCTCCTCGTCCGATTCAAGACCAATCTATACCATCAGTCATGGCCGGCAAGGACGTTTTCGGTATGGCCAATACCGGTACTGGTAAGACTGCTGCCTTCCTACTTCCTTTAATTGAAAAGATTGCCAAGACCAAGGGTATGAAGAAGGGGGAGATGGTGCTGATCATGGCTCCAACTCGCGAACTAGCATTACAAATTGACGAAGAATTCAAGAAACTCGCTTTTGGTTTCGGCATGTTCTCTGCGCCATGTGTGGGTGGACTACCAATCATGAAACAAATTCGAGAAATAAAAATGGGAGTGTCTTTCGTCATCGGTACTCCGGGTAGACTGCGCGACCTTATTGAAAAGAAAGTTTTAGATCTAGCTACTTGCCACAGTGTGGTGCTAGATGAAGCAGACCGAATGCTCGACATGGGATTCCAAGACGATATGGTTTATATCCTAGGCAAGTGTGCAGCTGAACGACAAACTCTTTTCTTCTCTGCAACTCTTTCACCTGAAATTAAAAAGCTTACTACTCAATATTTGAAGGATCCTGTATTTATTTCCGTTATCAACGGCGAGACTGCCAAGAATATTGACCAAGACGTGATTCGATTCCGAGGTAAAGAAGAACAGTTAACCAAACTCCATGAAGTTTTGAAAGCTGACGGATCTGATAAGGTTTTGATTTTCCGTGAGCGAAAGCACCATGTAGATGAACTAGAAAAAGATTTGCGACGCGCTGGCCTAAAAGCTGGAGCTATTCATGGCGACAAGCGAAGCCGAGAACGCATCAAGATCCTAGATATGTTCAAGAAAGATCAGATAAATATCCTCATCGCTACTGACGTGGCTGCTCGTGGACTAGATATTCCAGATGTTACTCATGTTATCAACTTTGACGTTCCACAAACCTACGATACTTACGTGCACCGCATCGGCCGAACCGGCCGTGCTGGCAAAAAGGGAACAGCACTGACTTTTGTTCCTGCATAGTTTTTTTGGTACAATGTGTTAATGACAATATTAATATTTTTCGTGCTACTTTTTTCGGTGCTTGCTTTGGAGTTTATTTTTTCCAAAATTAAGATTAAAGGAAAATCGCATAAATCATATCATTTTACTTTTTCTAGGTATGTATTATATATGATGTTTTTGATTGTTTCAGTTGCTTTTATTACCTTTAAAGAGGGTACTCCACTTTTTATAACTATTTTAGTATTCTCTGTAATCGGACCATTTTTTGAATGGCTGGTAGGAATAAGTTACTCTAAAATTGTTGGGCGGAGATTGTGGACGTATCATCGTGGAACAATCCATGGTTATACTAGCTACCTAGCAATGCCACTTTGGGCATTTTGTGGTGCGATTTCTTGGATAATAATTAAATATTTAGTTGCATAACCAAAAATCCCCACGAAGGGGATTTTTGGTTCTCTAATTCTTTTTAAATTTATTTGGCTTTAATTAGTCCAGCTTTTAGGAGGGTAGCGTATACTCCGTTCTTCTTCATTGTACGCATACCAGAGGTTGAAACTTCAATGATTACAGTCTTACCAAGTTCAGGCACAAAAACACGCTTCTTTTGAAGATTTATGTTTTTTCGGACCTTTCCGGTTGGGTTGAATTTGGTCGCACGAGTTCTATTTGAATAGCCTCCGCCGACAATTGAACCTCCTTTTGTGATTGCACATGTTTTCATTGGAGTTATGCTAACATAATATATAGACAAAGGCAAGAATTTGTATGAGTCCCGTACGAAATCCCATATGTTTTATACTTACATATTAAAAAGTAAAAAAGATGGTAAACTGTATACAGGATATACGAATAATTTACGGAAACGCTTTTCTGAACACAATTCTGGCAAGTCTACGTATACAAAAGGTAGGGGTCCATATGAGTTAATTTATTATGAAGCGTGTCTTGAGGAACAAGATGCGCGGTCGAGAGAAGTTTATTTTAAATCGGGGCGAGGTAAGCGTTTTATTAAATCACGCTTAAAGCGTTTCCTATTTCGTACGGGATGAGTGCAATAGATACAATTTTTTACCTGCTAATACTTTTGATGTCGGTGGTTATCCACGAAGTGGCACACGGCTTTATGGCTGAGCAGTTTGGAGACGATACCGCTCGTGATGCTGGGCGTCTGACTTTGAATCCCATCAAGCACATTGACCCATTTGGTTCAATTATTTTGCCGGCGTTGCTATTTTTCTCTACCGCAGCCACTGGCCACCCATTTGTTTTTGGTTGGGCCAAGCCAGTGCCATACAATCCAAATAATTTGAGTAATCGCAAGTGGGGGACTATCGCTGTAGCTGCGGCTGGAGTGTTGGCGAATATTTTTATTGCAGTTATCTTTGGCATATTGATTCGTTTGTCTGTGGGCTACCCGGTTTCAGATAGTTTTTATTTCGTAACTTCCACTATCGTGTTGGTGAACTTAGCTTTGGCTATATTCAACCTCGTGCCCATACCACCACTTGATGGATCCAAGATTCTTTTCTCACTCTTGCCAGCTTCTTGGTACGAAGTCATGGATTTCATTGAGCGCTATGGTTTTGTTTTGTTGCTTGTATTTATCTTTTATTTTTCTGACATTTTGTACCCAATTCTGGCTTATTCTTTTAGCCTGGTCACAGGACTTGCGTTTTAACTTCATAAATAGTATATTATCGCCATAGCTCGATGGGGCTATTTTAGTTATTAGCGTCGCGCCGAACGGACTTACGCGACGTGATTTGCAAAATCAATGCCTACAATCAATCAATTAATAAAGAAAAACCGAACCAAAGTCAGCCGAAAATCAAAGACGGTGGCTTTAGCGCGTGGATTCAATGTCCTAAAGAACCGACCAGTATTTTTCCCAGCTCCATTCAAGAGAGGAGTTTGCACAAAAGTTACAACCACTACCCCAAAGAAGCCTAACTCTGCGCTTCGAAAAATTGCCCGCGTAAGATTAACCAACGGAATGGAAGTAACTGCATATATCCCAGGAGAAGGACACAATCTACAAGAACACTCAGTGGTTATGCTACGAGGAGGACGCGTGAAGGACTTGATCGGAGTTCGATATCACATAGTTCGTGGAGTGCTCGATACTCAAGGAGTAGAGAAGCGCCGACAAGGACGATCATTATACGGTAACAAGAAGCCAAGAACAGATGCGAAGAAAAGTTAAAAACAGAAATATAGTAAAGCCAGATTTCGTCTACAACTCTGAAAAGTTGGAGAAGTTTATCAATTACATCATGTGGTCTGGAAAGAAGGAGACTGCTCGCAAGGTCATGTATAAGGCTTTTGACGTTGTAAAAGAAAAGACTGGCAACCCAAATCCTCTAGAAATTTTTGACCTAGCTATGAAAAACGCTGGTCCTTTGACCGAAGTTCGCTCCAAGCGTATCGGAGGTGCAAACTATCAGGTTCCTCGTGAAGTTCGCCCTGAACGCAGACTAGCATTAGCTATGCGCTGGATCCGTGATGCGGCACGTGCCAAGAAGGGACAAGAAATGCATTTGAAACTCGCTGATGAATTAATAGCTGCTTCCAAGAATGAAGGAAGTGCTATCAAGAAGAAAGACGATACTCACAAAATGGCAGAGGCAAACAAAGCCTTCGCTCACTTTGCTTGGTAATATTTCTCTCTTTGTAGTCGCGAGGCTTTAATGGGTTTTTAATTTATAAAATAATAAATATTTATGGAAAGAGACTATCCTTTAGAAAAAGTTCGAAACATTGGAATTATTGCGCACATCGATGCTGGTAAAACTACCACCACTGAACGTGTGCTTTTTTATACTGGAGTATCCCACAAGATCGGTGAAGTGCACGATGGAGAAACCACTACCGACTGGATGGAGCAAGAACGAGAACGCGGAATCACTATTACTTCTGCGGCAGTTACTTGTTTCTGGACTCCGACTTACGACCTTAAAAACAAAGCTTTAAAACACCGCTTTAACATCATCGATACCCCTGGACACATCGACTTTACCGTAGAGGTGAAGCGTTCTCTTCGCGTACTCGACGGTGCAGTGGTGGTATTTGACGGTGTGGCTGGAGTAGAACCACAATCCGAAACAAACTGGAGATACGCCGACGAAGCAAAGGTGCCTCGCGTATGTTTCATCAACAAGCTAGACCGAACTGGTGCATCTTTTGAGCACTCCTTCGCAACAATCCTAGACAGACTAAACAAGAGTGCAGTGAGAATGCAAATTCCTATTGGCCTTGAAGAAAACTTTGAAGGAGTAGTAGATGTTTTGAAAATGAAGGCTTACTACTTTGAAGGTGAGATGGGTAACACTGTTTTAGAAAAAGAAATTCCTGAAAATATGTTGGCTGATGCGCAAAAATATCACGGCATGCTTATCGAAAAGATTGTCGAGACTGATGATGTCATGATGACTGAATACTTGGATGGAGTAATTCCAAACGTTGATTCACTAAAGAAAGCTCTACGTAAAGCAGTTATTGCAAACCAAATCTTTCCAGTCTTTGCTGGTTCAGCATTGAAAAACAAAGGTGTACAGCTAGTACTCGACGCGGTGGTTGATTATCTTCCATCTCCATTAGACATCCCACCTATCCCTGGAGTAAATCCTGATACAGATGAAGTTATGGTTCGTCATGCTGACGACAAGGAGCCTTTCTCTGCACTTGCTTTCAAGGTGGCTACTGACCCATTCGTAGGACAGATTATTTTCTTCCGTGTTTATTCTGGAAGTTTGACTGCTGGAAGTTATATTTACAATCCTCGAACTCGAAACAAAGAAAGAATCGGACGTATCTTGCGTATGCATGCGAACGACCGAGAAGAAGTGAAGCAAGTTTATGCTGGAGAAATTGCTGCAGCGGTGGGACTAAAAGACACCATCACTTCAGATACTATCTGCGATGAAAATAGTCCAATAGAATTAAACCGAATCGTTTTCCCTGAACCTGTTATCAACCTTCGAATAGAACCAAAGACCAAAGCTGACCAAGAAAAAATGGGTATGGCTTTGAACAGACTTGCTCAAGAAGACCCTACTTTCAAAGTTACTACTGACCAAGAAACTGGCGAGACTATCATCGCTGGAATGGGAGAGCTACACCTTGAAATCATCGTGGATCGTATGAAGCGAGAGTTCGCAGTGGAAGCTAACGTTGGTAAACCACAAGTGGCTTACCGAGAAACTATCAATGGTAACTCTGATGCAGAAGGTAAGTACATCAAGCAGTCTGGAGGACGCGGAAACTACGGTCACGTGAAGATCAAGGTCAAGCCGATGGCAATGTTGACCAAAGAAGAAGTGGAAGACCTACCAAGGAATACCAAGCGCTCTGAAGGATTTGAATTCATCAACAGCATCAAAGGAGGTGTCATTCCTCAAGAATACATCGCTCCTTGTGAAAAAGGATTCAAGGAAGGTTTGGATCGCGGAATTTTGGCTGGATTCAAGATGGTGAATGTTTCTGTAGAACTCTGGGACGGAAGTTACCACGAAGTGGACTCAAACGAAATGGCTTTCAAGATCGCAGCTTCTATGGCTATCCAAGATGCATGTAAGCGTGCAAACCCTGTCATCCTAGAACCGATGATGAAGGTGGAAGTAGTTACTCCTGAGAAATTCATGGGAGACGTTACTGGAAACTTGTCATCCAAGCGTGGACTTATCGAAGGCATGGAAGATGTGGGTATGAACAAAGTTTTGAAAGCTATCGTGCCTCTATCTGAAATGTTCGGATACATGACCGGTCTACGTTCTATGACTGAAGGCCGTGCGTCATTCACAATGGAATTCCTAAGATACGATATAGTGCCAAACAACGTAGCGGAAACTATCATCGCGGCAAGAAAATAAAACCAATACATAAGACACAAAAAGCCCTAGAAATAGGGTTTTTTGCTGTGTATGGAAGCTATTGACTTTTGTCCTTAAAAGTGCTATTATATATAGATATAGTCCGATGGCAATTCCGCCATCCATACAAGGAGATTTGCCGTGTTTTATACGATGATGAAGGCCGAAGTACACGTTCACCAATTCCGCGGGGTGACTGATCTCGGGTTCATGCACAAAGTCCTTCAGGCGGTCGCGGACTGCCAGAAGGTGAGCCAAAGGAGTGTTCGGATCGTTGAGGTCCCGGCCCTCCCCAATCAGTCGAACTTCGATGTTGAAGTCGACGTGTATGCGGCTGATATTTACGGAGAAATGCCGCAATTCAAGGCACTCGAAGTCTTGTTTGCCAAGACTGCCGACGAAATTATCTAGCGTCGGAGCATATCGGGCTGATGGCAATTCCGCCGTCAGCCCATCGAAACCTTAACAAGGAGGATGAAAATCTTACTAGTTAGGGTTTTTATCGTTTTAGGCCAAACTAAAAAACACCAACGGCGATGTTGCTGTTGATGCTTTGGTTCTTGCCCGACCCGCGTGTGCGGCAATCGGGGCTTGCGATGTGGCCACTACCAGTAGCGGCGGCTAGCTCTTGAGGAGGCGAAGAGTTCCTCCGAACGAGCCTCGGACGCCCTGATGGCATCCAGAGCTTTCTGGCGGAGTACTTCAGACTCCTTCGAGCGACGAGCTAGAAGTTCATGCACTGTGATGCCGAGAGCTTCGGCTGCGCGTGCGTTTTCTTCTCGGCGAGTAAGCTTGTGATCACGCTTCTTCTTGCTTGCCCGTACTTGGTTGGGCGTGGACATGTGAGCTTTGTTCTGAGCATGCCTCATGAGCAGTACTCCGGTTAGAGAGGGTGCCACGGGAACGGAACATCACCAAGTGCATCTTCCACGTCGCGAGTGAGGCGTTCCTGCCGTTCTTCCTCGAGGCGTTCGAGGCGACGTTCCTCACGATCGATGTCGGCCTTGCGCTTTTCGGCAAAGGCGAGACGTTCTCCTCGACTGCGCTTGTTGATCTTGATGACCTTCTCGCAGGGCACTCCCAGCCCGTCGGCCTTGGTGGCGATAGTGATCCTCTTGACCATATCGGCCTTTTGGCGTTGGAGGGCAATCATCTGGTGATTCTTCACGGTGACCTCGTTGTTGGGGTACACTACTTTCGTAGATTAGACTATCACTAGTTTGTATATTTGACAATGTTTTAAAATCTGCTAACATAGTAGCAACTGCACTTTTGCGGTTTTTCTATTGCTAATTTTTCAAAAAAGCTAGTAAATAGACCTTTATTAAGTTATTAATATCGTTAGTAATTAAGCCTTAGCGACTGGTTCTCGTACGTTAAGTTTTAACTATTAGCACAATATAATTATATGGCAGAAGAATTTAAGAGAGATAAGCCGCACGTTAACGTCGGCACCATCGGTCACGTTGACCATGGAAAAACTACATTAACAGCAGCTATCCTCCATGTGTTAAACATGGCTGGAAAGACAGTTCGTCTAAAGGATGTTAGTCAAATCGACAACGCTCCTGAAGAAAAGGCTCGTGGTATTACTATCAACATCTCCCACAACGAGTACGCTACTGACGCTCGTCACTACGCACACATCGACGCTCCAGGACACGCTGACTACATCAAGAACATGATTACTGGTGCCGCTCAAATGGACGGTGCTATTCTGGTGGTTGCCGCTACTGACGGTGCGATGCCACAAACTCGTGAGCACGTTTTGCTTGCGAAGCAAGTTGGTGTTCCAAAGATCATCGTTTTCCTAAACAAATGCGACATGGTTGATGATAAAGACATGATCGACCTAGTTGAAGAAGAAATCCGTGAATTGCTTACAAAACAAGGCTTTGATGGCGCTGGCGCTCCGGTTATCCGTGGTTCAGCTCTTAAAGCTCTTGAATCAGCTTCAGCCGACGACGAGTGGGCAAAGAAGGTTCTTGAACTTACCAACGCGCTTGATACCTATATTCCTGTCCCAGAACGAGATATTACAAAACCTTTCCTTATGCCTGTTGAAGACATATTCTCTATCGAAGGCCGTGGAACAGTTGTAACAGGAAAGATTGAAAGAGGAGTAGTAAAGGTAGGAGAAGAAATTGAAATCGTTGGAATCAAGGCTACTCAAAAGTCTACAGTTACTGGTATTGAAATGTTCAACAAGAACCTTCAAGAAGGTATGGCTGGAGACAACGCTGGAATTCTTCTACGAGGTCTTAAGAAAGAAGACATCACTCGTGGTCAAGTTCTATGTAAGCCAGGAACAACTACTCCACACGACAATTTCACAGCTGAAATCTATGTTTTGAAGAAGGAAGAAGGTGGACGTCACACTCCATTCTTCAAGGGTTACAAGCCTCAATTCTACATCCGAACTACGGACGTGACTGGAGATGTTACTCTTGCTGAAGGTACTGAGATGGTTATGCCAGGAGACACAACCAAGATTACTGTTAAACTGGTCACCCCAGTAGCGCTTGAGGAGTCTCAGAAGTTCGCTATTCGTGAAGGAGGCAAGACTGTCGGCGCCGGAGTTGTTACTAAGATCCTAGGCTAAAACAAAAAAGTATCAGTTAATTTGCTCATTTTCAACTAGTTATATCGTAATCCCATGGTAACCAAAGAAACCAAAGAAATAAAGACGAAGAAAGCGACATCAGCAAAGAAGGTTGCTAAAGAGAAGCAGGATGGAAAAGTAGTCCTACGTATTCGAGTTCGCGCTTACGAGAGCAAGATTTTGGATGCGTCTGTCAAACAAATCATCGATACTGCAATACGATATGATGCTGAAGTTGTTGGGCCAGTTCCACTACCAACAGAGATAAAGAAATACACGGTAAACCGCGCTTCTTTCATCTACAAAAATACACGAGAACAATTTGAAATCAGAGTGCACAAGAGATTGATAGATATTATCAATCCAAATGCTAAAACGGTTGAATCGCTTACTAACTTATCCCTTCCTTCTGGCGTCGATATTGACGTGAAGATGCTGTAATTAAAACGCCATGACTAAATTCATTCTCGCAACAAAAGAGAATATGATGGAGTATTTCTCTCCCGAAGGAGTGGTATTTCCTGTAACGATTTTATCCGCTGGACCTGTCACTGTGACTCGCGTATTTGAGAAATCAAAGGACGGTTACAATGCAGTTCAAGTTGGTTTCGGTACTCAAAAGAAAGAAAGAATCAGCAAAGCTAAACTCGGCCAAATGAAAGGTGCTCAATATCGAGTTCTAAAAGAATTCCGATTGAAGCCTACAGATGAGAGTTCTGCTAAAGAAGGAGATGTCATTGATGTTTCAGTTTTTGCTCCAGGGGACAAGCTCCAAGTTTCTGGTACTTCAAAAGGTAAAGGTTTCCAAGGTGTTGTAAAGCGCCATGGTTTTGCCGGAGGTCCAAGAACACACGGACAGAAGCACTCTGAGCGTGAACCAGGATCTATCGGTGGAGGTCTACGTACACACGTGCCAAAGGGAATGAGAATGGCCGGCCGAATGGGATCAGACCGAATAACTCAAAAGAATTTGAAAGTTGTTGCAGTAGATGTAGAGAACAATCTACTATTAGTCGAAGGCGCAATTCCCGGAGTTCGCGGAAGTTTAGTTGAAATCTTCAGTAGATAATAAATAATATGGAAGCAAAAGTATACAACCAAAAAGGAAAGGAGTCTGGAACAATAAATCTTCCGGCAAAAGTTTTTGCTGCGAAGTGGCGTGCAGACCTAGTTCACCAAGTAGTAGAAGGAATGCGCTCAAACAAGCGTTCTGGAACAGCTGATACCAAAGATCGCGGAGAAGTTCGCGGTGGAGGTAAGAAGCCTTGGAAACAAAAGGGAACAGGACGAGCTCGTCACGGTTCTTCTCGTTCTCCTATCTGGGTTGGTGGAGGTGTTACTCACGGTCCACTTGCAGAAAAGAACTACAAGCGCAAAATTTCTAAATCAATGCGTGCTCAAGCTTTATTCTCAGTACTTTCCAAGAAGATGAAAGACGGTGAAATCCTTTTTGTGGATTCTCTGGATATGCCTGCAATCAAAACCAAAGATGCAGCTGAAGTCATGAAGAGCTTGTCCAAAGCTACAGGTTGGAAGCCACTAGCCGGATCCAAGAAGCCTCGTGTTTTGACTGCGCTTTATGGACGAAGTGAAAAGGCAGAAAAGAGTTTCCGAAACTTACCACAACTAGAGATGGTGTTCCTAAAGAACTTGAATCCACTAGATGTGCTATCTTACCAATACCTTTTGATCGAAAACGGAGAGGAGAGTGTGAAGTTCTTAGCATCTAGAGGTTAATTGCAAATAATTTTTTGATATGAAAACAGACATCATAAAAAATGGAAGAATAACAGAGAAAGCAGCGACTGCTATGGAGAACAATACCTACGTTTTCAACGTGGCTCCAAATGCAAACAAGACTGAAATCAAAAAGGCCATTTTTGCTCTGTACAAAGTAAAGCCAACCAAGGTAAACGTACTACGCGTACCAAAGAAAAATACATCCCTACGTGGCAAGCCAGGCACCAAGGGTGGTGGTAGAAAGGCAGTAGTATATTTGAAAAAGGGAGACAAGATTGAACTTATTTAATAGTAAATTAGGCCCTAGGCCCTAGGCACTAGCAAAAAATGCTAAAGCCTAAAGCCTAAAGCCTAAAGCCTAACACAATGAAATCATACAAACCTACAAGTAAATCCCGAAGACAAATGACCAACGTGACTTATCACGGGGTTTTGACCAAGACTGAACCTACCAAGTCTCTGACTCGTGGATTCCGTCGTGCCGTCGGAAGAAACAGCCAAGGACGCATCACTACTCGCCACAAAGGAGGAGGACACAAGAGACTTCTTCGCGACGTAGATTTTCTATACGACAAAAAAGATATCCCAGCTACTATCAAAAGTATCGAGTACGATCCAAACCGTTCTGCATTCATCGGTCTTGCTGTATATAAAGATGGAGAGAAGCGATATGTAGTTCTACCAGGAGCAGTAAAGCCAGGAGCTACTTTTATAGTTTCTGAAAAAGCTCCACTTACAGCTGGAAACAGACTACCACTAAGAAATATTCCAGTTGGAACATTTGTTTACAATATTGAAATCAAGCCAAGAGGTGGTGCCAAGATCGGACGCTCTGCCGGAATCTTTGCTCAAGTTGTGGCAAATGCAGATGGCTACACAAATTTGAAAATGCCTTCAACAGAAATCCGAAAAATTTCTGAAGAGTGTTACGCATGTATCGGAGTTGTTTCTAATGACGAACATCACCTAGAGAACTACGGAAAGGCAGGACGAAGTCGCTGGAAGGGTATACGTCCTACAGTTCGTGGTACTGCCATGAACCCAGTAGACCACCCATACGGAGGAGGTGAAGGCCGACAAGGACGAGGAACCAAGCGCCCAAAGACTATGTGGGGTAAGGTTACCGGAGGACGAAAGACACGAACTCCAAAGAAGTACTCAAACGTATTTATCGTGTCCAGACGCCGAACTGGCAAGAACCGCAAGTCTTCATAATCTCCTTATTTTATATAGGTTTTCAGCACAAAAAGGTCAATTTATTGACTTTTTTGTCTTTTTATGCTAGTATATATATTAGTAAGCAGTACATCGTCATTTACCCAAGCCTTCGGGAGAGGCTATGTCTCGCATTACTGACAAGTATTGTGGCAATTGCAAGAAAACCAAGCCCCACTTTGACAATCGGTGCGTCGAATGCCGTCCACCAAGGTGGAATGCAGGCGAAGACAAAGATGTGAATTGTTCCCCCGTAGTTCGCACAGGGCGATGTGGTGAACATGGCCGACGTGTTGTCGAGCCAGTCGAATTCATCGACGGGAAGAGTCGCGGTGCTGGTGAACATCTGCAGTACTAAGCATTCTCAGCAGGACCACCTTTCCACGCAGGGAGAAAAAAAGAGATGAAGCTTAAGATGGCGCCACCGACTTCGCCAACCCGTGAGGCCACTCGCGAAGAGGTGCTATCTCTCACTGAGCGCGCTCTCAAGCGCCTTGGTGTCCCAAGTCCACGCTGGAAGGCACGTCAGGCCATCGGCAAAGTGGTGTTCCCGCAGAAGTATGGAATGGCAACATTCCATGCAGTCTGCCGGGAGTTCCTTGATCGGGGGTACGAAGTTCCCGATTATGAGTCACCCACAATGCTGGAGAGGGTTGTGGAACACATCGCCGAGAACGCACCCGAGACAGTGTCCTGGGTGTGAGGTCTCAATGGCTGACCGATAGGTTCGCCACGTGACGAAAGTCACAAACATCAAAGACGGGGGTAGCCAATATCGGTTACCCCTTTCATCGTTTTATTTGACATTCGCCCTGAATTTGCTAGTATGTTGTGAGGCTCAATCGAGAGCCTTTTGTTTACTTTATTTTATGACAAGATCAATCAAAAAAGGCCTAAACGTTGACGAGCGTCTACTCAAAAAGATTGCCGGCAAAAACCCGCTTCAAACTCCAATGATAAAGACTTGGAAGAGAGCGTGTCAGATTTCACCTGAAATGTTGGGCTTTACTTTTGGCGTTTACAACGGAAAAGTTCACGTTGAAGTTTTGGTTACTGAAGACATGGTAGGTCACCGACTTGGAGAATTTTCACCAACCAAGAAATTCATGAAACACGGAGGAAAGATGCAGAAGGAGCTTGAACAAAAGAAGAAAGAAGCTGAAATAACACAGGCCAAGTCTGCGACAGCTGCAGCAGGAGACGCCAAGAAGAAATAAGAGAAATAATTTAAATAAATCATGAAAGCTTTTTTAAAAAATTACAGACAATCACCACGAAAAGTTCGCTTAGTTGCGGGGCTGATAAAAGGCAAGGATGTTTCTCTTGCTATCGCTGAGTTAGACTTTCTAGCCAAGCGCGCAGGCCTCCCAATCAAGAAGCTTTTGATGTCAGCGGTAGCCAATGCCAAGCAAATGGGAATTGAGAAAGAAAATTTGATAATCAAAGAATTGCGAGTAGATAAAGGCATAGTGATGAAGAGAATGATGCCAGCAGCCATGGGTACTGGACACAGAATCAACAAGCGCACCAGTCACATCACCTTAGCTCTTGCCGAAAAGGTAGCCGAAGCAAAGAAAACCAAGAAAGAAAAAGCTGAGAAGAAAGTAAAAGTAACCAAAGAAGCAAAAGCGAAAAAATAATTATATGTCAAAAATAGTTCACCCATACGTACATAGATTGATCATGCTCCGAGACTGGAAGTCTCGCTGGTTTGCTGATCCTAAAAAATATGTAGATTACCTAAAGGGTGATGTGCTTATTCGCGAATACTTGGAAAAGAAATTGCGCGGTATGTATATTTCTACAATCGAAATTGAACGAAGTAGAAAAGCTACTCGATTTATAATCAAAACTTCTCGCCCTGGTATATTAATCGGCCGAAATGGAGAAGGTGCAACAAAACTAAAAGAAGATATCTTGAAGAAAATGGACAAGCTAGGTCTAGGTCGTCCAGAAGATTTCAAGTTGGAAGTAGTAGAAGTCACTAACCCTGAAGCTGATGCAGCTATCGTGGCTTACATGATCGCCGAAGGACTAGAAAAGAGAATGCCATACCGCCGAGTTATCAAACAAGTACTTGAAAAAGTCATGACTGCTCGTGGAGTAGAAGGAGCGAGAGTTGTATTGGGTGGCCGTCTCGGTGGCGCTGAAATTGCTCGTACGGAAGAGTTGAAAAAGGGTTCTATCCCACTTCAGACTTTCCGCGCGGACATTGATTTCAAGCGTGAAAGAGCAAACATGCCTTACGGTGTTATAGGTATTAAGGTTTGGATTTACCGAGGAAAGATCTTTGCGCAAAAGGCAAAGAAAGAAGAGACTACTAATAACGATAGAAGTTAATTTTATGTTGATACCGAAAAAAGTAAAATTTAGAAAGTGGCAGACAATGCGAACCAATCCGAAGTCTATAACTCCGGATACTAGAGGCATCAAGCTTGCCTTTGGATCTTTTGGTTTGAAATCAGAATCTCAAGCTCGCATAAAATCTGTTCAACTTGAATCTGCTCGAAAAGTTATTTCTCGTACTCTTACCAAGTCTGGAAAATATTGGATTAGAGTTTTCCCAGATCGTCCATATACAGCTAAGGCCGCAGAAGTGGGCATGGGAAAGGGAAAGGGAGATCCACAAGGATATTGCTTTGATGTTCTGCCAGGCAGAATACTCTTTGAAGTAGATGGCGTAGAAGAAGCAGTAGCCCGTGAAGCACTCCGAAAAGCCGGAACCAAGCTTCCAGTAAAGGTCAGAATTATTTCCCGAGTTCACAGACAATAATCATATGAAGAAAAGAATGGAAAAATTTAAGGGAATGAAAGCAACTGAGCTCGCAAAGAAGCTTGTAGATTTGAAAGAAGAAATCCGAGCCCTACACTTCAAGAGCGAAGGAGCTAAGTCCAAGAATGTCAAAGAAGTTGGCGCTCTAAAGAAAGAAGTAGCTAGAGTTCTAACACTTATTAATCAAGCACAATAATTTTATGAAGAAAGAAGCAGAAAAAACAACTGAAGAGAAAGGAAATATGCTCAGCGGAGTAGTTATTTCAGACAAGATGGATAAGACCGTAGTTGTTTCTGTTTCTAGATTTATCAAGCACCCAAAGTATGGAAAGTTTTATAAAATAAACAAGAAGTACAAGGCGCACGATGAAGAAAATAAATACAAGACAGGGGATAAGGTAGAAATAGTTGAAACCCGTCCAATTTCAAAGCTTAAGAAATTTAAAGTAGTTTAATAAATAATTTCCCCGCGTAGCGGGACAAGTATGATTCAACCAGAAACATTAGTAAAAATAACAGATAACGCCGGAGGTACCGTAGGAAAGGTATTCAAGGTTCTAGGCGCTTCTAAAAAGCGATATGCTACTTTGGGTGAGCTTGTGATTATTTCTGTGAAGGTGGCAAGTCCTCGAAAGGGTGTAAAGAAGAAAGATGTTCACCAAGCTGTAGTAGTGCGAACTCGCAATGCTTACCGCCGAAAGGATGGTTCTTATATCCGATTTGATGATAACGCAGTGGTAATCCTTGAAAAGGGAAAGAAGGATCCAAAGGCTGGACGCGTATTCGGACCAATTCCAAGAGAGCTTGCTGAAAAGGGTTTCCAAAAGATCATTTCCTTAGCGCAAGAAGTTATTTAAGTAGATATATTGAACATATGAAATTAAAAAAAGGAGACAATATAATAGTTATCACAGGTAAAGACAAAGGCAAGAAAGGAAAAATTGTCCGCTCTTTGGTGAAGGATAATAAGGTAGTGGTAGAAGGTATCAATATGATGAAGAAGCACCAACGCCCACGAAAGTCTGGAGAAACTGGACAGATATTGAGTATCGCTATGCCGATCCACGCTTCAAACGTCAAAAAAGCTGAGTAGTATAAGAATTATATAAACATATGAAACATTTAACTGTAAAAGAAAAAGAAAAGGAGGCTTTCTCAAAAATGAAAGAAGCTTTTCACTATAAGAACGGAATGGCTGCCCCAAAGATGTTGAAGGTGGTTATGAACATTGGTACAGGCACCATGATGAAGAAGGACAAGAACAAGAATGATGCTATCGCATTACGCTTGGCAAAAATCACAGGACAAAAAGGAGCATTCAAGGGTGCCAAGCAATCTATCGCATCTTTCAAGGTTCGCCAAGGTGACCCAATCGGTGTCATGGTTACTCTTCGTGGAGCACGCATGTATGGATTTTTGGAAAAGCTAATCAATGTGGCACTTCCTAGAACCAAGGACTTCCGTGGAATCAATCGATCTGGAGTAGATAACATCGGAAACCTAACTATCGGTATCAAAGAACACACTATTTTCCCTGAAACAGCTGACGAAGACATCCGTGATGTTTTCGGTATGGCTATCACCCTCGTATCTTCTGCCAAGGATCGAAAAGAAGGCCTAGCTTTCTTTGAACTTCTTGGTCTTCCATTTAAAAAGGAGGAAGAAGGTAAGGCAGGTAAGAGAAAGAAGTAGGATAAGAGTCGTTTGACTATTATGGGTAAATTTGTTAGTATTTGGTTAAGGGAAACAGACCTCAGCTAATCCACTTTTCTCCTTTAGGTCCTTGTTTAAAAGGGTTTAAAGAAAAAAAGTGAGACATTACGAGGCACTCCCAAAGAATTTTTATATATGGCAAAAACATCAGTTATAGCAAGAAACAATAAGAAGCATAAGTTTAGTACTCGACAGAAAAATCGATGCTTTCGCTGTGGCCGAGGAAATGGCTTTATGCGAGATTTCGGTCTATGCCGTATATGTTTTAGAGAATTAGCAAACGAGGGAATGCTTCCGGGCGTTAGAAAGTCTTCTTGGTAATAAAAAATATATGGATCAAATTTCAAACATGATGATAATGATGAAGAACGCAGGACTTGCAGGCAAGGAGTCTGTTATTTTTCCATCTTCAAAATTAAAGGAGGCTATTTGTAACTGCCTAAAGAAGGAAGGCTATATAGCCAAGGTTTCCAAGAAAGTTAGAAAAGATTTTCCAGTACTTGAAGTTGAGTTGGTTTATGCTGATAAAAAGCCAAAGATTTCTGATATACAACGTATCTCTAAACAATCCCGCCGAGTATATTTCCAAATGAAAGATATTCATTCAGTAAAGAGTGGTACAGGATTGCTTGTACTTTCTACCCCAAAAGGAATTTTGTCAGGCAAGGAAGCTCGCAAAGAGCAAGTCGGAGGAGAAGCTTTATTTAGAGTTTGGTAATTAAATTTTATGTCAAAAATAGGAAAACAAGAATTAGAAATACCAGCAGGAGTTGAAGTCACACAAAACGGCTCTATTTTGACAGTGAAAGGTCCAAAAGGAACTTTGACCAAAACTCTACGTGATGAAGTGGAAGTAAAGATCAACGGTAAATTGGTGACTTTTGCTATCAAGCGAAATGACAAGTTTTCAAAATCACTTTGGGGTACTTATGCATCTCAAATCAAGAATATGATTGCCGGAGTAGTTACTCCATATCAAAAGAAGTTAATCCTGGAAGGAGTTGGATTCAAGTCAGACGTAAAGGGTAAGGAATTACACTTAGCACTTGGATTTTCTCACGGCGTTGTTGTGCCAATCCCAGAAGGTTTGACCACCACAGCAGAAAAGAACTTGATTACCGTTACTGGAATAGACAAGGAAGCAGTAGGAAGCTTTGCCGCAGCAGTTCGCGCATTGAAGAAGCCAGAACCTTACAAGGGTAAGGGTATGAGATATGATGATGAAGTTATCAGACGCAAGCAAGGTAAGAAAACTGCGTAATCCAAAGTTATTTAGTTAAATTATATGCAAAACAAACAGGAAAAAAGAATAAGACTAAAGTCAAAAATTCGAGCAAGAATTTCAGGCACCAAAGAACGTCCACGACTTTCAGTTTTTCGCTCTAACAAATTTATCTACGCTCAAGTAATTGATGATACGACAGGTAAGACCATAGTCCAAGCAAGCGACGTGAAAATCACCAAAGGCACCAAGAGTGAACGAGCCAAACAAGTTGGTAAGCTTATTGCCGAGGCTTGTGGAGGAGCAAAGATCAGCAAAGTAGTTTTTGACCGAAATGGTTTTAAATACACTGGCCGAATCAAATTAGTAGCTGACGAAGCTAGAGCTTCCGGACTTAATTTTTAATATATGGAAAAACCAAAAGAAAACAACGATAAAAGAGGTGGAGGACGCAGAGGCGGATCTTCTTTCGGACGACCAAAGCCTGAATTTGATCAGAAGATTTTAAATATCCGACGCGTGACCAGAGTGGTTGCCGGTGGACGCCGGTTCTCTTTCTCTGTAGCTATTGTGATTGGAGATCGCAAGGGTGGTGTTGGTCTTGGACTTGGTAAAGCAGGGGACACATCTCTAGCTATTAACAAAGCTCTTCGTAACGCAAAGAAAAACATGGTTAAGTTAAAACTAACCAAGACTATGTCTCTTCCATTTCAAACTAAAGCCAAGTTCGGTAGTGCACTCGTAGAACTTATGCCAAACAAAGGACGCGGACTCGTAGCGGGTTCTGTAGTTCGTGACATCATCAAGCTTGCTGGACTTAGAGACATCACAGGCAAGATCTTGTCCAAGAGTAAGAACAAATTAAACAACGCCAAGGCAGTCATGGCCGCACTTGAACCAGTATCTTCAAAATACTCAAAGCCAATTCCTGAAACAGTTGTAATCGCTGGAAAAGAAGTAGAAAAGGTTGAAGAAGTAAAAAAATAATCTAAAAGAATTTTATGCAAATACACAACCTTAAAAGAGAACATAAGAATAAAAAAGATCGACTAGTAGGTCGCGGTGGTAAACACGCGAAGACTTCTGGTCGTGGTGGTAAGGGTCAGACAGCTCGTGCCGGTAATAAACGTCGTCCTGAACTTCGTGATATCATTAAGAAGTTGCCGAAGAATCGTGGATACGCTTTCAAATCTTTTGAAATCAAGCCTGTCGGAGTATCTCTTGATAAGATTGTAAAGTTTTATCCAGAAGGTGGTGTAGTCACTCCAGCTAGTCTTTATGAGTTAAAAGCCATAAAGAAAAGAAAGGGATGGATTCCACAAGTAAAAATACTAGGAGGAAAGGAAAAATTCTCAATTAAAATCGAAGTATCTGGATGTCTGGTGTCTAATTCCGCTAAAGAAGCGATAACCAAAGCTGGTGGAAAGGTTGAAGAGAAAAAGGCGGAAAAGAAGAGCTAGTTCTAATCAAAACAACATATGCAAAATTTTTTTAGTAAAATGAAATTGGTTTGGACAGATATCACACTACGAAAGAGAATTTTGTTTGTGCTATGTTCTCTGGTTATTTTTAGACTACTATCGGTTATTCCAATTCCGGGCATAGACAACGTAGCTCTAAATCAATTTCTAAACAATAATCAATTTTTCGGTATCTTAAATATTTTCTCAGGAGGTGGACTTTCCAACCTTTCTATTATCATGCTTGGTGTTGGACCATACATTACTGCCTCCATCATAATGCAACTTCTAACCATAATGGTTCCTTCTTTGAAGAGACTTTATAACGAAGAAGGGGAGATAGGACGCAAGAAATTTACTCAATATTCTAGACTACTTACTATTCCTTTAGCTGCCATCCAAGGATTTAGTCTTTTGGCTGTACTTGAGAGTCAAAATATTCTAGTAAACCTAACTGTCTTTGATCGCATCACGAACCTCATCATCGTTATAGCTGGGGCAATATTGTTGATGTGGATTGGTGAGTTGATGACAGAATTCGGTATTGGAAACGGAGTGTCACTCATAATCTTTGCTGGTATCGTGTCTAGAATTCCACAAGAAGTAAGTCAGCTTATCTTTACTTTTGATGCTTCTCAAATCCCTTACTTGTTATTGTTCGTAGCTATTGGAGCATTGGTTATCGCTGCTGTGGTGACTATCACCGAAGCAGAGCGCCCAATTCCAGTGACTTATGCAAAACAAGTTCGTGGAGCAAAAATGTATGGTGGAGGATCAACTTACTTACCATTACGTGTAAACCAAGCTGGCGTTATTCCGATAATCTTTGCACTTTCTATTTTGCTTTTCCCTCAAATGATCGGAACATTTATGACTAGATTTGATGGAGCTCTCGCTACGAAGATTTCTGGTATCTTGCTCTCATTCTCAGACACTTCAGTACTATATGGTGTTCTATATTTCGTATTGGTATTCTTGTTCACTTACTTCTACACGGCAGTTACTTTTGATCCAGATGCACTTTCTACAAACTTGCAAAAGAACGGAGCATTCATTCCTGGTATTCGCCCAGGAGTTTCTACGGCTGAATACATAGGTAAAGTTTTAACTCGAATCACCATGTTGGGCGCCATCTTCCTTGGTTTTATTGCGGTCCTGCCTTTGATCATCCGCTCTATTACAGATATTACGGCTATCGCCTTAGGCGGTACAGCGTTACTCATTGTGGTGTCTGTGGTTCTTGATCTAATCAAGAAAGTAGACGCTCAAGTCTCAATGCGAGAATACTAATTCTCAATCCATTTCTTATATTCAGCGACGATAACATCAACAACCTCATCTAGGTTGTTTTTGTTTGTATCTACAACTAGGTCAAAATTGCTTTTATTGGTGTGGTCCACTTTATATAGTTCCCAATATCTTTTCTTTTCACTTTCTAGTCTTTCGGTTATTTGTTTGTAGACTTCATCTACGTTGGAAGCGTTTTCGCTTTCTTGTCTTAGTTTGTTTACCTTTAAATTACTCAAAATTCTTTCTTTGGCAATCTCTGCTGGCAGGTCTAGATAAACCTTGAAAGAATTTGGTATCCAGTGGAATGCCAAACGAGAGTCAATAACGACTTTGTTCATATCTCCAGCTTTTTTTACTTCATCATCAATGCTCGCATCAATACTAGTGTCTAGTTCGGCTTGTAGAGAGAGTTCGTTGAGCGAGATTCCCCGAGCAAGGGCAATTTTCCGCATAAAATCCCCAGAAGAAAAGCGTTGGAAACCAAGTTTTTGGGCCACCCTGTCTGAGGTGCTAGATTTTCCTGCACCCGGTGCTCCCATCAAGGTTATGATTTCTTTTTTTTGCATTACCTCCATGATATGCCATTCACATTGATTTTTCAAGCTAAATTTTGTATTGTTAGTAAATGACAAGCGAAAAAAGTGAAACATTTGTATTCTTTGGCATAGTTGGCTCTGGAAAGGGCACCCAGGTCAAGCTCCTTCAGGACTTTTTAAAGAAAAAGGATGGGCGTGATATCGTGTATGCTTACCCAGGTAATGAATACAGAAAGATAATCGAGTCTAGTACAGAGACCGCAGCACTGGTCCGAGCGACCATAGATGCGGGGCACTTGCAGCCTGACTTTTTGACCAACTCAATTTTCACTCATTTTTTGATTAACGATATTTCTCACGAAAAGCATTTGATCGCTGACGGCTACCCTAGAACATTGAATCAATCTGAATGTCTGGAGCAGACTTTGAAATTTTACAACCGAGGTGATGTAAAGATTATTTATATTGAAATCAGCCACGACGAAGCCATGAAGCGCAACTTGGCCCGAGGTAGAAGCGACGATACCAAAGAGGGAATTGAAAAAAGATTTGATGAGTATATGACTAAGGTGGTTCCCTCAATGAATTATTTCAAAGGCAAGACTGGTTATACAATTTACGAAATAAACGGCGAGCAATCAGTCGAAGACGTGCACAAGGATATTATCAAAGCTTTGGGATATTAGTTGAATTTAATATGGAAGAAACAATCATAATTTCACTTGGTGGGTCTCTTATCATACCTGAAGAAATAGATATCAATTTTTTAAAAGATTTTAAATCTTTGATCTCTGCTCAAGTGAACAAGAGATTTTTTATAATTACTGGTGGAGGTAAGGTGTGTAGAAAATACCAAAATGCAGCCAAGGAAATTTCAAATCCAACGAACGATGAATTAGATATTATAGGTATTAAGGCATTAAATCTAAATGCTGAGTTGGTGCGAGTTTTGTTTAAAAATGATTCCCACGTGAATATCTATGGAGCCGAGAAACCAGGAAGTAGCACAGACTTGGGTGCGGTGATTTTAGCTAAGGAGCATGGTGCCAAAAAGGTTATTAATCTTTCCAACATAGATTTTGCTTATGACAAAGATCCAAACAAATTTCCGGACGCAAAAAAGATTGAGAAAATTTCATGGCCAGAATATCGTTCGCTTATTCCAGCCGAGTGGAACCCAGGCCTAAGCACACCATTTGACCCAATTGCTTCAAAGATGGCAGAAGAGGGAGGTATGGAGGTGGTTATATTAAACGGTAAGAATATTTCTAATTTAGAAAAATGTTTGAATGGCGAAGTATTTATAGGTACTCACATAAAATAAATTTATGATTATTATTAAAACCCCACAAGAAATAGAAATACTTCGCGAAGGCGGCAAGCGATTGGCGACAATACTCCACAAGGTAAAGACCAAGGTGGCGCCTGGAGTTTCTACTTGGGATTTGGACAAATATGCAGAGGAATTAATTACTGAAGGGGGAGATACTCCAGCTTTTTTGAACTACAAGCCAGAGGGTGCCGAAGTTCCATTTCCAGCGAGTTTGTGTGTCTCTGTAAATAGTGAAGTGGTGCATGGAATTCCTAGTAAAGATAGAATTTTACAAGAAGGAGACATTGTATCTATTGATTTGGGCTTAAAACACAAAGGACTCTTTACTGACATGGCGCTGACTGTGCCTGTGGGCGAGGTTAGTTCCGCATCCATGAAGCTTATGAAAACCACAGAGAAGGCGCTTGAGATAGGTATATCCGCAGCCCAGGGTGGAAGCACTACTGGTGACATTGGTTATGCCATAGAGAGCTACGTGCGACCACATCGCTATGGAATTGTGGAAGTTTTGTCTGGACATGGCGTTGGCCGAGCTATCCACGAAGATCCGTACATTCCCAACTTTGGAAAAAAAGGTAAGGGCGAGAAGTTGGTCCCAGGCATGGTGGTGGCAATTGAGCCAATGCTCAACAATGGAACCAAAAATGTAGACCTAGATGAAGATGGATATACTTTCCACACCGCAGATGGAAAAAAGAGCGCTCATTTTGAACATACTATTTTGATTACCGATGGTGAGCCAGAAATACTAACCAAAATATAAGTTTTGTTATATAATTGAATTAATGGAAGGGTCATTTTTAAGAGAAATGCCAAAGTTTCGAACTCCCGAAGAGGAGTTGGATTATTTGCGTGCGCATGTTGCAAAACGTGAGGCTGAATTGACTACTGGTGGGCATGAAAATCCTCACGAGGGTGCAGTCAAAGAAATGCTGGGTGCCTACAAAAATGTACCAGTTGAGAAAGTCATTCACCCTGAACATATTTTTAAAGAAGGCGATAGTGATAACATAGTTTTACAACTCAAACCCGAATCTCATGATTCTATCATGGAAGAACTGCTTGGCATTGTTATAACCAAAGGGGTACGCAATGCCTTAGTGGTGGTGGAAAAAATGAATAACCCTCACATCGATGATGATTTTCATCGACTGTTAATTCAATTTTTTAAAACTGGCAAGATGCTGGACCTGAAAGAGGGAACACCTTTGTATAAATCTCTAAATATGACTCTTTTTGAAATAACCCTACCTCCGCCACAGGATGATGCTGACAAGTCTAAAGGATTCAAAGAATTCATCGGGGCGATGGAGCAATTTTACGCTGGTATGGTTTCTATCTCCGAAGGCAAGGCCAACGCTAAAGAAAATTATTTTACCTTAGAAGTGGCGCTCGGCAATCAGAGTGATCAGGTTGTGATATATGCTGGCATACCGAATAAACATATCTCACTTTTTGAAAAACAAATCTTGGCTTTTTATCATGATGCGAAAGTTCATGAAGTATCAGATGACTATAATATTTTTAATGAGCATGGTGGTTCGGCTGGGGCCTACGCCACCTTATCCGAGCGGGGAGTGATGCCGATAAAGACTTATGACAATATTGATCATGATCCAATGAATACTATTTTGAACGTGTTTTCAAAGTTGAAAACCACGGGTGAGGGAGCAGCTATTCAAATGCTGGTAGAACCAGTCGGAGATAAGTTTACAAATGAATTTCACATCATTTTAGATGACGTAAAAGCAGGTATGTCGGTTAAACATGCCGATGATAATCTCTACAAGTTCAACAAAGCAGTGATGAAGGTTGGTAAGGAAATTCTGTTTGGCGTAGAGAAAAAGCCAGAAGAAAAGAATGATCAAAATATGAAGGGTCGTCGAGCAGTGGATGAAGGTGCGGCGGAGAAGATAGGCACCAAGATAAAAAGCACCATCATGAAAACCAATATCAGGGTTATTGCTTCAGGTGAAACCAAGGATCGAGCCGAAGCTATTTTAAATGAGATAGAGTCTTCCTTCAATCAATTTACTGAACCAGCCAGCAATTCTTTTATATTTGAAAAAATTAAAGATGGTAATTTGAAAACATTCTTTCATGA
The DNA here is from genome assembly GCA_017991915.1 of Minisyncoccota bacterium. Classification (GTDB taxonomy): domain Bacteria; phylum Patescibacteriota; class Minisyncoccia; order Phycocordibacterales; family UBA9973; genus UBA9973. The sequence continues at coordinate 42,952 of JAGOPQ010000001.1, forward strand.
TTTTTCATACCGGGCTTTTGCCGATAGTAAAAGTATTCCCTTAAATTTAAAAGAACTCTCTTCAGTATTTCATTTCCCTGTGGGTGTGGGCGGTCAACCCCAGCTCAAAGAGGCCAAGTCAGGTATCGCTCCAGCCCCACTTGAATTGAGCAGTGAGGGTATATTGTTGGGTATAAATAGTTATAGAGGTAAGGACACACCAATACACATGACTCGTGAAGACAGAATGCGTCATTTTTACGTCATAGGACAGACGGGTACCGGTAAGACCAACATCATGCTGAATATGATTACCCAAGACATCAAGAATGGAGATGGCTGTTGTTATATCGATCCACACGGCACTGACATTCAGACCATACTTTCTCGTATTCCCAAAGAGCGCATAGACGATGTCATATATTTTGATCCAGCTTATACTCCGAGACCAATGGGGCTCAACATGCTTGAGTATGATCCAAAATATCCAGAGCAAAAGACATTTGTGGTAAACGAAATGATGGGTATTTTCAATAAACTTTTTGACATGAAGGTGGGCGGGGGAGCAATGTTTGAGCAGTATTTTAGAAATAGTGCGTTTTTGGTCATGGAAGATCCGGAATCTGGTTCTACCTTGCTTGAGATTACCAGAGTTTTGGCAGATAAAGAATTTCGAGATATGAAACTAGCTAAATGCAAGAATCCAATCATCAAACAGTTCTGGGTTTCTGCTGAACAAACCACCGGGGATCAATCTTTGGCAAACTTCGTGCCATATATTTCTTCCAAGTTTGATAATTTCATCAGCAACGACATCATGCGTCCCGTAGTACTTCAACAACACTCCGTATTTAACTTCCGTCAGATCATGGATGAAAAGAAAATTCTACTTGTGAATCTTTCCAAGGGTAGACTTGGTGATATAAATGCTAATTTGATTGGTTTGGTGCTAGTAGGGAAGATACAGATGGCTGCGTTGTCTCGTGTAGATATGTTTGGTAAGCCGATGAATGATTTTTATTTGTATATAGATGAATTCCAAAACGTAACTACCGATTCTATCTCTTCAATTTTATCTGAAGCTAGAAAATATCGCTTGTCTCTAAATATTGCCCATCAGTATATTAGTCAGTTGGAAGAAAGTATCAAAAATGCAGTGTTTGGAAACGTTGGTTCTATGGCTGTGTTTCGAGTTTCCAACGAAGACGCTCTAATTTTAGAGCCAAGGTTGAAGCCAACATTTTCATCTCAAGATATAACCAAGTTGGACAACTACAATGCCTACATGAGTATGTTGGTAAATGGTCAACCAGTAAAACCATTCAACATGAAGACCGTAGCTCCAGAGGTTGGTAATCCAAATATCGTAGATAGTTTAAAAGAATTGTCTTATGTTAGATTTGGCCGTGACCGCGCCGAAGTGGAAGCTGAGATTATGTCTAGATATAGTACTATGCAATAGTTTTGCAAAATCACATTTTTCTGCTAAGATAACTTCATGAATAACTTAGAAAGAACGCTTATTATATTTAAGCCTGACGCTGTACAGCGAGGCATAGTGGGGGAGATATTGGCTCGCTTTGAAAAGGTTGGTCTTAAGATTGTGGCAGCAAAAATGCTAAAACCGGATTATGACCATTTTTATCATCATTACGAAAACATAGGCAAGATGGTTTCTCGTAGAGGACAAAAAGCTTTTGATATAACTCTAGAGATGATGAACGCTGGTCCTGTTATCGCCTTTGTATTAGAAGGGGTAGAATCTGTGTCACTTGCTCGAAAGATGGTTGGCGCTACTGAGCCAAAGAGCGCCCTACCTGGAACAGTTCGGGGCGATTACTCTCATATGAGCTTTGCTCACGCTGATGCAGAAGATGCGGGAATACCAAATCTTATGCATGCCTCAGGAGATCCTGAAGAAGCAAAATCTGAAATTGCACACTGGTTTTCTGAAAATGAAATGTACGAATACGAAACTGCTCACGAAAAATTCACTCAAACTCGAAAACATCACAAGAAGGCATAAAGTCAAACTTGTTTTTATCTCAAATTTGTGGCTTTTTGAAAAAATTTCTTGCAGAAATTATATAAGAGAGTAGAATTTAAGTAGGGTTATTTCCAATTATTACCTAGAACACCAATTTATGGGAGTCTCGATCGGCTCGGACCTTGGTCCAAGACGTCTGGCACCCACTTAGCGAAAGTCGCTATGGTAATACATTGTCGATAGCCCTAAGAAGGATCTCCCGTACGCGGGGGTTTTTTCTTTTAAGGGGTGTTTTGTGCTACAATTTCGGGAATGGACAAGCAAAGTTTATTCAAAAGATTGACCGCATTGGTGGTTTTTATATTTTTATTAAACACCATAGCTTCCAAGTTCTATTGGTATTCTTCTATTTGGTGGTTTGATATGCCCATGCACTTTATGGGGGGACTTTTCTTGGGTTTGCTGTTTATATATCTATTTTCTTCTAAAGATGTTGCCAAAACTGAAGTACTAAAAATACTTTTCTGGGTACTTTTGTTTGGAATTTTTTGGGAATTTTTTGAATTATATTTTGTAAATCATATTGCTGACAATCCTTTCAATCTTTTAGATACTTCCTCTGATATTTTTTTTGATTTAGCTGGAGGATGCGTTGCTCTAGTATATTTGAGTAATAAGATTATGAACCCTGCACAAAATAATGTACAATTAAAGTAATGCAGAGTATCGCTAAGATAACATTTTGTGGAGGAACGGGCTCAGTGACTGGAGCCAATTTTCTTTTAGAAGTGGATGATAAAAAAATTCTTATTGATTGCGGACTTACTCAAGGTTTAAAAATAGCTGACTATATAAACTGGGAACCATTTACTTATGATCCCAAAGAGATAGATATGTTATTTATAACTCACGCTCACATTGACCACATCGGCAGAATTCCCAAAATAATTAACGATGGTTTTCGCGGTAAAATTTACTCTACTTTTCCCACCAAGGCTATGGCGCTACTCATGTTGGAGGACACTATGGGCATACTCGCAAAGAGTGATAAATTTGATTTAGATAAAATATACACCGAAGAGAATATCAAGATGGCCCTGGGTCTGTGGAGTGGATTTGAATATCACGCGCCGTTTAAAATCACCGACAAACTAGAAGTTTCTTTCAAGAATGCTGGACATATTTTGGGTTCAGCTATGGTTGAGTTTATTTTTAATGGCAAGAAGATTGTTTTTACCGGAGACTTGGGTAATTCTCCTTCACCACTATTGCCAGACACAGAGCAAATAACTGATGCGGACTATTTGATAATGGAATCCGTGTATGGGGACCGAGATCACGAGTCTCGCGATGATCGCAGAAAGTTTTTGGCTAAAGCCATTATGGATAACTATAAGCGAAAGGGGACACTAGTCATACCGACCTTCTCCTTGGAGCGTTCACAAGAGCTATTGTTTGAATTAAATTCTCTCGTAGAGAGCAAGGCTATACCGATAATGCCAATCTTTTTTGATTCACCACTGGCCATACGCCTGACTGAAGTCTTTAAGCAATTCAAGGTCTATTTCAACGAAACTGCCCAGCAGGCCATGCATCATGATAAATACCTGTTTGATTTTCCTGGACTCCACTCTACTTTGAAATCCGAAGAGTCCCGAATGATCACCACTGTACCCAATCCTAAAATAATTATTGCCGGTTCTGGCATGTCTTCAGGTGGGCGCGTGGTGCACCATGAGAAAGAATATTTACCGAACCCAAACAATACTCTACTTTTGACCGGCTACCAGTCTGTGGGCACCATGGGACGTTTGATTCAAGAAGGAGTGAAGACTGTTCATATCTCTGGTCAGGACGTAGTCGTAAGGGCTCACATCACCACTATTTCTGGGTACTCAGGACACAAGGACTCTGACGGACTCCTTCATTTTGTTGAGGGAATGCAAGATAAAGTACAAAAAGTTTTTGTAGTTATGGGGGAACCAAAAAGCGCCATGTTCTTGGCGCAAAAAATCAAAGACAATCTAGGTATTGAAACCCATGTGCCCGAGCGGGGAGACAGCGTTATACTTCTTTGCTAAATATTATTTAGCGATTTCTAGAACTTTAGCGAAAGTTTTTGGGTGGTGCTCAGCAAATTCTGCTAGCATTTTTCTATTCAAAAGGATTCCTTTTTTATTTAGAGCTCCCATTAGCTTGGAGTAAGACATACCTAGTTCGTGTGCTCCAGCATTGATCTTGATATTCCAAAGTTTACGATTGTGTGACTTCTTGTCTCGGCGGTGAGCAAAAGAGTAACTACCAGCATGTAGGAGTGCTTCCTTTGCTTGTCGTTCCTTTGTACTGCGACCATGGCGCATACCCTTGGTCTGCTTCAATACACTTCTTCGTCTCTTTAATGCATGTACTCCTTTTTTAACTCTTGTCATGTGATTTTAAAATTATTATTAACGGCTAATTAACTGAAGGGCAACAAATGGCTCTTTGGTTTGTTCTTGATAGTGAAACTCTGACCCTTGCGACCGGCTAGTTGGGTTGTTCTGGATTGCTTCGCATTGAAATGGTTAAAGCCTGGCTTTCGAGAAAGAATCTTGCCTTTCTTGGTAAGTTTCAATCTCTTGCTGTATGACTTGTTTGTTTTCATTCCTTTCATAAAATTTTTATTATTATTTAGCTTTTTCTATTGTTACTGTTAAACCCTTTGGGCCTCTTTTGTATGAATCTGACACTTTGTAATTTTCAGTAATTAAGTGTAGTACTCTATCCAAACGCTCTCGTAAAAACTTTTCATCCATATATTTCGCACGGCCAGAAAGGAAAAGTTCAACTTTGATTCTATGTCCTTCTTTGAGCCACTTGGAAGCAGTTTTGGCTTTAAGCTCTAGATCATGGTCACCTGTACCTATCTTTACTTGAATTGATTTGGTTTCAGTAAGCTTGGCACCGGCACGATTTTTCTTTAGCTTTTTACTTGCCTCATATTGATACTTTCCAAAATCCATTATCTTCCCGACTGGGGGATTCGCATTTGGTGAAATTTCAATTAAGTCCAAGCCCTTGGCTTGAGCGAGTTCTAACGCATCTTTTATGCTTAAAACACCGATGTTTTGGTTTTCGCTATCGATAATCCGAAGCTCTTTCGCCCTTATTTGATTGTTTATTCTTTCACGCAATTGAATCTAAATGGGTGGATTTCTCCTCCTAAGACTAGTAGATAATAGCTTATTTGTCGTTTAAAGTCAACTTGGCTTCATCAAATAAGGATTCTATCTGGTTTATGGTTTTGGCCTCCCCAAATATGCGTATTATGGGCTCAGTATTAGAGGGCCTTAAGTGAAGCCATGATGAGTCAGGGAAGTCTAGGCGTAATCCATCTTGTTCGTCTAGGGTTGCGTCCATAAAGTGGTTTTTAAGCTTTAAATACATTTCATTTAAATCTGCTCCCGCTGGCCACTTATCTTTTTTAATAAAATATTTTGGCAGTGTGGAAACTATTTCACTTATGGTTTTTTGTCTCTCTGCCAAGAGTTCTAGAATTAGTGCTAGGCCGACAAAGCTATCTCGAGCTGTATTGATAGTAGGGTATATGACACCGCCGTTACCTTCACCGCCAATAATGGCATTGTGGGCGAGTATACCATCCACGACATTTCCTTCACCTATCTTTGTACGAAAAATATTACATCCGTATTTTTTTGCTATATCTACACACATTTGTGATGTTGATAAATTTATCACCACATTTCGTCCGGGATTTTTAGGAAGTATGTTTTCCAACACAAGCGCCAGAGAATATTCTTCGGAGATGACTTCTCCCAATTCATTTATGACTACCAGCCTGTCCGCATCTGGATCATGAGCAAAACCCAAGTTAGCACCGGAGGTTCTAACTATCTCGGCGATCTCGGTGAGATTTTCTTTTAAGGGTTCTGGTTTGTGGGTGAATTTTCCATTCGGAATATTATTGATTGGGATTATTTCTACGCCAAGTTTTTCAAAAAGATATGGATCCATGACGCAGGCTGAAGCGTTGACCATTTCTACGGCAACTTTAAATTTAGTACCGCGGATAGCTTCTACGTTTACGTTCGCCAATATGTGGTCGGCATGTTCTTGGGTAAAGTTAGGCTTGTTCATAAAATTTATTTATTTTATCTACTTCATCTAAGATGGTAAAAAGAGCTTGGCTGTTTACAAATTTTAGTCCGTTATACTCTATGGGGTTGTGAGAAGCAGTGATGATGATTGCGCCGTCGTAATTATTTTTTCGCACTGAAAACAAAACTGTTGGGGTGGGTAGTATGTCTCCATCCACCACCACCACTCCCATACTTTCTAGGGCTTTGATGACAAATTGTTTTATTGTCGGCCCACTTTCTCTACCATCACGGCCGATTAAAATCACCGGATTAGGTTTACCAGTTTCTTCAATTGTAAATTTAGCAAAAGCTTGAGTGTAATTCGTAACTATTTTTTCCGTTAGAGTATCTCCCCAGACACCTCTATATCCAGAGACATTAAGTTTTGGTGCGTCTGACATGAGAGTATTTTAACACAATAGATGTGATAATATGTAGGCATGGCGAATTACGCGGAAAATAGAAAAGCCCGCTTTGATTATGAAGTTTTAGAGAAATATGAAGCGGGGTTGGAACTATTGGGTACAGAAGTAAAGTCTGTACGGGGTGGACGCATGTCCTTAGATGGTGCTTTCGTCATTGTCCGTGGTGGTGAAGCATTCTTGATCAATGCAAATATTCCACCATATCAAGCTAAAAACACGCCCTCCGATTATGATCCACTTCGCAATAGAAAAATTCTCCTTACCAAGAAAGAAATAGGGGAGTTGGCTCAAAGTGGCAAGAACAAGAGTTTGACAATAGTGCCACTTGCAGTGTATAATAAAGGCAGGAAAATAAAGATATCTCTATCTTTAGTGAAAGGAAAGAAGAAGCACGACAAGCGTGAGACTATCAAAAAACGCGAAACTGATATTGAAATCAGACGCGAGTACAAGAGGTAGTCGCGAACTTTGAAAGACCAATAATGGGGATGCAAGGCATAGACAGTTGGCCTACTTGTATCTGATGCATACCGAGTATGGGCGTAATCTCGTAAAAATTCGCCCAACAGCTTAATTGCAAAATTAGCTTCCAAAGTTACTTCTCCATACTTCGGTATGAAGGATCTAACTCCAGCTTTCGCTTTAGCTTAAGCCGGTGTCTGCCTCATAGACTTCCGATATATGAGGTTAGGCATAATATTATCGGGATAAGGAATTGCCCGCTCGAGCATTTCACGAAAACTTAGAGCTCGATTAAAAAATATTTGGCTCGCTTAATAATTTTTTAATTTAAACCACCAAGCGTGCTAAGTATGTAGACTTCGATGCAATAACCTTCTGCACACGAGTTCAATTCTCGTCATCTCCACACAAATTTTTATTTTCTAAAATATTTTAAATTTTAGGTTTTTTGTGGTATCATTGCACTATGGATTTAAATTTTCTTAATCAAAAAAGCGAACAAACAAAGGGGAAGAAGGGGAAACCAGTCTCGAAATTTGGAGGTAGTATAGCTGGAGCGGTGCTTATCTTTATGGTTATTACGGCTTTGTATTTGGTGGTGACTGACACCTCCAAGCAACCTGTCGAAGTTTCAATATCTGACCTAGCCAAGAGTGTTTCTGTGGGTGAAGTGAAACAAATCCTGATTGAGGGTGATTCACTTACCGTAACTTATACAAACGATGAAGTGAAGCAGTCTAAAAAAGAAGTTGGCTCTGCGCTTTCTCAAACTCTATACAACTATGGCGTAAAGCCAGAAGCACTGGCTTTAACTGAAATCAAAGTTAAAAATCAAGGTGGTTTTGGTTTTTGGTTAGTAAATATTTTGCCATTTCTGTTACCAATTATTTTTATTGTTATTTTCTTTTGGTATTTATCACGACAAGTAAAAGGTGCCGGGGTTCAAGCTATGACCTTCGGTCAATCCAAGGCTAGAATCACTGACCCAAATGACAAGAGCAATCGTGTGACATTCAAAGATGTCGCTGGATGCAAAGAAGCCAAAGAAGAATTGAAAGAGATCGTGGATTTCTTGAAGAGCCCAAAGAAATTTCTAGACATTGGGGCTAGAATTCCTAAGGGTGTCATACTTACTGGTTCACCAGGAACAGGAAAGACCTTACTAGCTCGTGCAGTGGCGGGGGAGGCAGGAGTACCATTCTTCCATCTTTCTGGTTCTGAATTCGTAGAAATGTTTGTGGGTGTTGGTGCATCAAGAGTTCGCGACCTTTTCAAAATGGCCAAGCGAGCAGCTCCAGCCATAATCTTCGTAGATGAAATAGACGCTATAGGTAGAACCCGTGGTGGAGGATTTGGTGGTGGTAATGATGAACGAGAACAAACTTTAAACCAAATTTTGGTGGAGATGGATGGTTTTGAACCAAACGACAAAGTGATTGTGATGGCGGCGACAAACCGACCAGATGTACTAGACCCAGCTCTAGTGCGACCAGGACGTTTTGATAGAAAAGTCATACTTGATTTACCTGATAGAAATGATCGTGAAGAAATATTAAAGATTCATGCTCTTAAAAAACCACTTGCTGAAGACATAAATTTGAAACTTATTGCAGAACGTACTCCTGGGTTCTCTGGAGCAGATTTGTACTCACTTATGAATGAAGGCGCCATTTTAGCTGCACGAGAAAATCGTAAAAAAGTTTTCCAATTTGATCTAATTCGAGCGATTGAGAAGGTTATGCTTGGCCCGGAGAGAAAAAGCCACCTACTTTCTAAAAAAGAAAAAGAAATAACTGCTTACCATGAAGCTGGTCATGCCATTGTGGCCTCTGTTTTGCCATATGCGGATCCAGTGCATAAAGTTTCTATCATTGCTCGTGGTAGTGCCGGTGGTTATACACTCAAACTTCCACTTGAAGAACGCAAACTTCAATCCAAGAAAGAATTCATAGATGATATCGCTATGTCTATGGGTGGATATGTGGCCGAGAAAATGGTTTTCGGAGACATTACTACTGGTCCATCTAGTGACTTACAAGTAGCGAGTAATCTAGCTCGGGCTATGGTGACTCGTTGGGGTATGTCTGACGCTATCGGTCCAGTAGCACTTACTGGGAATGGTGGCCGAACAGTTTTTGGGGAAGAAGTAAACAACAAAGAATATTCTGAGACAGTGGCTACAAAGATTGATGCTGAGGTTTCAAAAATAATTGAAGATGGAATCAAATCTGCTGAGAAAGTTTTGACTGAACACAAGAAAGCTTTTGATGCTATCGCTCACAAACTCATAGAAGTGGAGACATTGGAACAAGAAGAATACGAGAAGCTGTTAACCGCTCATGGAATAGTACTTAAAAAGAAAGAGGAGCCAGCAACCCTCGAAGTTGCTAGTTAATTATAATTAATAAATAATATATTTATTATGGATACACAAAATGTTTTGTTAGATGCAGGTGAAATGTTGAAGCGAGCTTGGACACTTTATAAGCAAAAATGGAGTTTGTTTGCGCAAGTCATGATTGTTCCGCTTATTCTGGCGGTGATTCTTTCCTTTTCTTCTGGAGGCAAAACATCATTTGATGTTCACCCAATTGCAATGTCTAACTGGGGTATGTATGTCTTGTTAACTATTGTTTATGTGATAATTTATAGTGTTGGTCAGTTGGCTCTGATGTACAGCGTAAAGGGTTCTGTGGAGAATCAAGCAGATATGAGTGTAGAGTCTTATTATAAAACTGCGTGGAGCAACATCCGTTCTTATTGGTGGGTTCTATTTTTGTCTGGAATAATATGTCTGGGTGGATTCATATTGCTGATTGTTCCTGGAATTATATTCGCTATTTGGTATTGCTTGGCATCTTTTATTCTTATCAGTGAAAACTTGAAGGGAATGAATGCTCTCAATAAAAGTAAAGAGTATGTGAAGGGAAGATGGGGTAAGGTATTTTGGAGAATTCTAGTTGTTGCTTTCGCTAGTATGATTGCTTCTATCGTGATTGGAATTATCTCAAGAATATTCGGTTCTGCTGGCATGGCCTTGGGCCAGATTGCGAGCGGTCTAGTGATCACACCTGTCGTGGTCATTTATACTTTCATGATGTACATAAACCTAAAAGAAACCGTATCTACGAATACAGCTCCAGTTATTCCAGTTGCTACAACTCCGACACAAGAATAATTCTAACCTTTGCGTAAATGACCTTAATTTTGTAGTATTAATCTTAAGGTTTTTTCGGCCAACAAATCCCGTCCTTAGCTCAGTTGGTTAGAGCACAGAGCTTATACCTCTGGGGTCCTTGGTTCGAATCCAAGAGGACGGACAAGTAGTGACCTACTTGTCCGTAGGCGCAGGCACGACGGTGCCGAGCCGGGGTCGCGCAAAATTTCAGCAGAAATTTATGTGTGACGGACAAAAAGAAAAAATACGCCCTGTGGCGTATTTTTCTATTTCAAGCGACGGAGAGAAATTACACTTATCTAAACATGGGATGCCTCTGTACGAATGCACAGTTTGCCCATTTATTACCGAATCCTATAGATTTACCTGAATCAGCTAACACAAGGGTTAAAATCACCAAAGCATTGATAAAATGATCATCAATAAAAGGATGATTCTCTGGTTGTATGCCTGCAGCGGTATACATCAACACCATCATGGCTATTCCAGCCGTACCACCTAGCTTCATATAGATTCCAAAAGTTAAAGATGTTCCGATAAACAACAATCCAAGCATAAACAACCAGTCTACAGCGGCTACGCCAGCCAATCCGTGATAAAAATCTGCAAAAGGTCCGTGTACCCCAAAGCTCAAAAATCCATACGTAGGTGAGCCCCCAGCCAGCCAGGCTTTTTCGGGTGTGGTAGCGAAGCTAAGTCCTAATAATTTATCAAAAAACGCCCACAAAAAAATCAAACCCATACTTATCCTTAAAATTCCCAGCACTTTTATTAATTTAGTTGACTGCATAAATAATTCATCACTTATTACTAATAATTTAGGTTATCCACTATACACAAGGGGACTAACCTCGTGTATACTGATTTAGTAGTTGCATGACTTTTAACGCTCATTAATTATACCCACAAAATAAATTTATGGGAAGGGCAAGTGTCCACAAAATTTTAAAAAATATGCAAAATTTTAACAAAAATTGGTTTAAATTCTCCGCAGCTTTTATTGCTTGCTTGGCAATTAGACTTATTCCAATACGGCCACCCAATATCGAACCTATCATGGCCACTCAAATGCCGATGAGTAAGGTTTACGGTCCATATTTTGGATTTATTTTTTCATTTTTAAGTATTGTGGCTTACGATTTACTGACTGGGACACTCGGAATGTGGTCATTGTTCACAGCTACCACATACGGAGTGTTGGGACTAGCAGCTACGTTCTATTTTAGAAACAAAAAAGGTACTGGACTGGACTATGTACGTTTCGCAATCTTCGGAACTTTATTTTTTGATGCTGTGACCGGGCTTTCTGTCGGACCACTCTTCTTCCATCAATCTTTTTATAATGCCTTGATCGGACAAATTCCATTCACGATGCTTCATCTGGTGGGAAATGTTTTATTTGCCTATATGTTGAGTCCCGCCATATACAGTTTATTTATTAAAAAGAAGAAGTTTGAACGAAAATCTATTATCAACATTTTTAATCCAAAAACAATTTAAATAACATGAAAAATAAAAACAAGTACAAAGCATTACAAAAAATACAAAAAAGAGATGGACAGATAGTTCCATTTGATGAGAAACATATTTTTCGTGCTATTTGGAAAGCGATGGATATAAGCAAAGAAGGTGGAGAAGCAGAAGCAGATTTAGTCATGTATAAAGTCCTAGATGCTCTTCTTGTTTTGAAGAAAGAAAAAAATGAAAAAGTTTTTGTTCCGACGGTTGAGAAGATTCAAGATGTTGTGGAAAATGAACTAATTGCTTCAAATTTTATTCAAACTGGGAAGGCTTACATTCTTTATCGCAAGAATCGCGCTCAAGTTCGCGAACAAGTTGGTTTTATTCCAGAAAAAGTCAAAGAACTTGTAACTGAAAGTAAAAAATATTTCCGAAATCCTTTAGCTGAACTTGTTTACTATCGTACTTACGCAAAATGGATTCCAGAAGAGGGTAGAAGAGAGACATGGATTGAGACCATTGACCGTTATGTGGATTTTATGAGAGAAAATCTTGGTTCGAAGCTTACAGCTACTGAGTATAATGAAATTCGTGAGGCTATTTTAAACCAAGAAGTCATGCCATCCATGCGCTTACTTCAGTTTGCAGGAAAGGCAGCTCGTAAGACGAATATTTGTGCCTACAACTGTTCTTTTATTGCCCCAAAGTCATTCCAAGATTTTGGAGAAATAATGTACATCTCAATGTGCGGTACTGGTGTGGGTTGGTCAGTGGAGAGTGAAAATATTCAAGCATTACCACAAATTAAAAAACAAAATGGAAAGATTTTACCTACCCATGTAGTTGCAGACAGTAAAGAAGGTTGGGCTGATGCTTTTATATTAGGATTAAAAACTTGGTTTGAGGGTAATGACATTAGTTTTGATTACTCGTTGGTTCGCCCGGCAGGTTCAATTTTGAAAACAATGGGAGGTAAAAGTTCTGGACCGGACCCTTTGCGATCTCTTATTGATTTTTCACGTGAAAGAATATTGCGCAGACAGGGGCGCCATCTTACAAACCTAGACGCACACGACATAATTTGTAAAATAGGTGAGTGTGTTGTAGCAGGGGGAGTACGCCGAAGTGCCATGATATCTCTTTCTGATTTGGATGATGAAAATATTCGTGATTCCAAGAAGGGACAATTCTACAATACCGAAGCTCAGAGAATGCTCGCTAATAATTCTGCTGTTTATAATATGAAACCATCAACTTCAGAATTTCTTGAAGAATGGACCGCTTTAATGAAAAGTGGAAGTGGGGAGAGAGGAATATTCAACAGAGGTGGTTTGGCAAAAACATTACCAAAACGCAGACTAAAACAATTTTCCAATGGAGAATTTCCAGCTTGGGGTACAAATCCATGTGGAGAAATCATACTCCAGTCAAAACAATTTTGTAATTTGAGTGAAGTTGTGGCTCGGGCAGATGATACAGAAGAAAGTTTGCTTAGAAAAATTCGTATAGCTACAATTTTAGGAACTTATCAATCTTCTCTTACTTATTTCCCTTATCTTTCCAAAGAATGGAAAAAGAATTGTGAAAAAGAAAGATTGCTTGGTGTCTCTATTACTGGACAATGGGATTCAAAAGTTGCTCGTGATCCTGCCGTTTTAAGAAAATTACGAGATGCTTCTATTGAAGCAAACAAGAAGTATTCTAAAAGATTTTTAGTGGCAGCATCTACGTGTATTACATGTGTTAAGCCTTCAGGAAATGCTTCTCAAACAGTAGATTGCTCTTCTGGTATGCACGCAAGACATGCACCATATTACATCCGCAGAGTGCGAATTTCAGCTTCAGACGCGCTATTCAAAATGCTTAAAGATCAAGGAGTTCCTTATTATCCTGAAGTTGGTCAAACATTAGAAGATGCCACAACCTTTGTACTAGAATTCCCAGTCAAGGCGCCAGAAGGAGCTATATTTAAAAATGACTTATCTGCACTTGATCAACTTGAGCATTGGAAGGTTGTTAAAGAAAATTATACTGAACACAATCCTTCTGTAACAATTTCTATCGGTGATGATGAGTGGTTGCATGTGGCAAATTGGATTTATGAAAATTGGGAATTGGTTGGAGGTCTTTCATTCTTGCCAAGAAGTAATCACGTGTATCAACTTGCTCCCTACGAAGAAATAAAAAAAGATAGATACGAAGAAATGTTGAAAAAAGTTAAAGATTTAGATTTCTCTAAGATTGTTACATATGAAAAAGTTGACGAAACAGAAACCAAGAAAGAATTGGCTTGCGTGGCTGGTATTTGTGAAGTCTAAACTTTAAAGTTATGTTGTATACAAGAAAAGGGGATGGTGGCACAACTAAAACATTTGGTGGTACTGGGAGAGTATCTAAAAGCTCCAGCATAGCTGAAGCTCTGGGTTCGCTCGACGAAATAAATTCATTCTTGGGTTTGGTGAAGATTAAATCTACCAACGTTTCTTTCGAGTTACCATCCGGACCGATTTCTGCTCCGACCACAATCGACAGAATCCAACAAGATCTTTTTATCGTACAAGCAGAAGTGGCTGGGGCTCCCAAAACTATTACGGAAGAAAAAATAAAATGGTTGGAAGAAATCATAGATGGTATTGAGAAAACCCTTCCACCCATCACTACTTTCTTTGTATCGGGTGGGGTAGAATTGGCCACACTGTCTGATATAGCTCGCACCATAGCACGCAGGGCAGAGCGAAGGGTGGTAGCTGTAGTAGACGAGGGCAATGTGAAGGTTGGGCCTTATACTTTGTCTTACCTAAATCGCTTGTCCAGTATTCTGTATGCTTTTGCTAGAAGTTTCAACCACTTGGCAAACGTACAGGAAGAGGCGCCAAAATATAACTAGATGGGGTAGTTTGCAAATTTTATAAATGGGTATATCATATAAAAGTGCTTAACAATTAAATAATTCATATTTGGGGAAGCGAGGTGAAAATCCTCCACAGTGCCGCTACGGTAATCCTTTAAAAAGGAAAGTCCGATTACCAATTATGAATGAAGTCCCGAGCAGGAATAGAGTAAACGCACGTGCGCACTCCATTATCCCCTCGGAAGGGGATTTTTTATTTTCACTATGTCTAAAAAACAATACACAATTATTTTTAGTTTAATTTTGATTGGTCTACTAGTATTTTTCTTTTTTTCCAAAAAGCATGAACAAGCTGTGGTCATGGAAGAAGTAGTTACTGAAACCAAACAAATTGAAACCATTGTCCCAATTCCAAAAATTAAAGACTTTTTTACCCTCAAAGCAGGGGGTGTGATCCTTCAAGCAGAATACAAGGGAGAGCAAACCCTTTATGACGCCCTAACCATGGCGATGGAAAAAGGTGATATTAAATTTTCTGGAAAAATTTACCCCAGTCTTGGTTTTTTTGTTACGGATATTGGTGAGTTGCATGCCGGTGATGGAAAAAATTTACTTTACTACGTGAATGGCAAAGAAGCAGAAGTCGGAGTTTCTGAATATATTATTAAAAATAAAGATGTAATTTTATGGAAATTAGAATAAGAAATGTAATCAATAAGGCGCTTATTATTTTTATCTTCGCTGTTTTCTTATCCTCCTCCCAAGTTGTTTTTGCCGGAGATGTTAACCTAACTATCAGAGATGGTGACAATGTTGTTTTTACTGGAGTGGTGCCCCTGCCTGAGGCTGGTACTTTAGACATAGAAGACAGTAATGCCATTACTCATACCATAAATTCAAATAGTGTTTTGTCAGTTATTCATGGTGCGGATGTATTGGATGAGTCATGGAATATTTCCAACCTAGCTTTTTTTGACTCGTTCGGATCTTTTTATGTTAAGTGTCTTAATTCATCTTCTGGAGAAAAATGTGACAACTGGCAATATGTTGTTGATGATAATTCTACTTTATCTAGTGTGGATCAGTACATCCTCACTGGTGGTGAGACAGTGTATTTTTATTTTGGTAATCCCCATCAGGTTGTATTGAGCACAGACAACTTGGAAGTAAATCAAAATTTACTAGCCACTGCTCAAAAATATGATTACATTAATAATGTTTGGGTACCACTTACCGAAGTAACTATAGGAGTAACCACTCCCAATCCGGACGATGTTTTTAGTCCAATAGAGGTGGACACAGCACTAGTAAGTGATGTTGGTGAAGCTAATTTTTTAATGACCAACGCTGGTGAATATGACATAGGAATAAAAGATGATTTTTATTTTCCTATGTATCATGTGGTAGTGTCGCCTGCTCCTGTAAGTGGCGGTGGAAGTGGTGGGGGTGGTGGGGGAAGCACCAACAACAATTCAAATAATGCACTCGCTTTTGATGTTGGTAAAGCTTTTGCATATCTAGATAGCGTAAAAAATACAGATGGCTCATTTGGTGCTGGAGATCTCTACACTGACTGGGCAGTGGTGGCGTACAGCGCAGGAGACTTTCCAGGCAATTCTCGTGACCAATTTATTTCTTATTTTAATTCCAACGTTAAAAATCATTCTCTGTTAACTGACAATGAAAGATACGCACTCACGTTGCTTGCTTTGGATGAAAACCCCTATTCATTTAACGGAATAAACTATATTGATTTAATTTTAAATGAGTTTGATGGTACTCAGTTTGGAGATGCGGACTTAGTGAATGATGATATTTTTGCTCTATTTCCTTTATATGGCTCTGGCCATAGAGACGAAGACGAGTTAATTAAAAAAGACATTGCGTTTATTATCTCAAAACAAAACCAGAACGGATCTTGGGAGGGTAGTGTGGATCTAACAGCGGCCGCTATACAAGCCTTAGAACCTTTTGATTCTTTAGATGGTGTATCTCAATCTTTAAACATTGCTGGGGACTATATTGCTAGTAAACAGAACGGAGATGGAGGCTGGGGAAATATCTCCTCTACTGCTTGGGCAGTACAGGCTATGAATGTGCTCGGATTAAATTGGAAAATTGGCGACAACACTCCCGCAAAATACTTTTATACAAAACAAGAAGCTGATGGCGGAGTTCTAGCTCAAAGCGAAACTAAACAAAATCGTATTTGGTCAACTAGTTATGTCATCCCAGCAGTACTGGGCAAATCTTGGTATGAGATAATCCACCCCGTCTCTAAACCCAAGGAATCAAAAAGTAATAAGGAAGTTAAAACAGAAGAACTACCCGTTGTAGCAGAAATACCTAAACAAGAGATAGCACCACAAGCCATAAAAGATGTCGTGGTTAATAAAGTAGTTGAACCTAAGTCAAAAATTACTCCAAAAACTTTGGCTGTAAAGACTACACCAGTCGTGGAATCCGTCCCAAAGGAGGAAGAAGCACCTGTTTTGGTGGCAACACCCGTTCAAAGTAAGAGTCAGATACCTGTGAAATATATTGCTATATTGTTTGTGGCTTTAGCTGGATTTTTTTCTCTTAGATTTTTTAAATTTATTTAATTACTCAAAGTGAAATTCCCCAGCTTTTTCTTTGACCTTAATTTTAAGTAGGGGATACTTTATTAATTCCGGATCCATATCTATCAAGCGAGTGGCTTCTAGTCTAGCGGCTTCTACCATTTTAATATTCTTGATGGCCTCCATGCCCAAGTCGGTGATGCCCCATTGTTTAGTGCCACCGAGTTCACCAGCACCGCGTAGAGATAAGTCTAGCTCAGCCAGTTCAAAACCATTCTTGGCGGTTTTCAGAGCCTTCAGTCTCTCGAGAGTTTTAGTGCTTTTGGCTTCCGCAAACACATAACAGTAGGCTTGGTGGGTGCTACGAATGACACGCCCCCTTAGTTGGTGGAGTTGAGCCAGTCCAAAGCGTTCTGCGCCCTCTAGGATGATGACTGTGGCGTTTGGAACATTGACTCCAACTTCCACCACCGAAGTCGCACAGAGAATTTGGATTTTACCCGCCTTGAAATCTTGCATCACTTCTTCTTTTTTATCTTTACTCATTTTGGAATGCAAAACGCCTATTTCATATTCTTTGAAAACTTCTTTCTTGAGACGTTTAGCCTCTTCCACTGCGGACTTCACATTTAAAGCTAATTCTTTTTCTGGATCAGGTTCAAAAATTCTCGGGCAAATAACGTACAGCTGTCTGCCGGCTTCCAATTCTTTTCGGATTTGTTCATACGTAGCGTTTCTTTTATCTGGAGTAATTATTTCAGTGATTATTTGTTTGCGACCAGCAGGCATTTCATCAAGTAGTGATAAATCTAGGTCGCCGTATATTGTCAGAGCTAGGGTGCGGGGGATGGGTGTGGCCGTCATGGATAATAAGTGTGGAGCGATGTTGTCTTTACGGACAAGTTTACGACGTTGCTCGGTACCAAAGCGGTGTTGCTCGTCTATGACCACCAGAGAAAGATTTTTAAACTTCACTGTTTTTTGAATCAAGGCATGGGTGCCGATTAGAATTGGAATCTCTCCATTAGCTACCCATTTTAAAAGTTGAGCTCGAGAAATATCTGTCCAGCCTGCCCCGTTTGCGGGGCCGATGGTTTTTCTTGGGAATTTTCGGCAACCAGAACCAGTAATCAGCCCTATGTTTATTGGTAGATGTTTAAAATAAGTTATGAAAGATTCAAAGTGTTGAGTGGCTAGAATCTCTGTCGGCGCCATATAGGCAACTTGTAGACCCGCCCGAATGAACGAATTCATTCGTTCGGGCGGGTTGCCGATATTTTTCATTTGATTCACTACTACATAAGCAGCTGTAGCTGCTACCGCTGTCTTACCACTTCCGACATCACCCTCGAGTAGGCGCGACATCGGATAACTTTTCCCCATATCTTCTAGGATGGTGTTGATAGATTTGGTTTGAGATTTGGTCGGCTCAAACGGGAAACGCTTTAAAAATTCAGCTACATCCTTTTCAGGAGTTAGGATTTTGAAAGATTTATTTTTCTTGTATTCATGTTTGTCGTGTTGGCGCTCGAGCTGGATACAAAAAACTTCTTCAAAGGCGAATCGCTTTCGGGCTGACTCGGCATCTTTGGCATTTTTCGGTTTATGAATCCAGACAAGTGAGGTTTTTAAAGTTGGCAAACTGTATTTTTTCAGAATGTCCTCGGGGATATAATCTTCCATGTGATCTAAAGTTTTCTCTCTCAATATTTTTTCAATGGCGTGATAAAACCACTTGGAAGTGATTCCTCTGGTCTCTGCATAGACAGGGAATGAGAATCCCGAGTTTTCTATATCTTTTTCTTTGAAGAGTGTATCGTGTGAATCGATCGGCATATTGGCCATTTTTTCTACTTCGGGGTTGGCTATATATATTCCATTTTTACCTTGAGTCACTCGGCCGGTCATTTTTACGTTTTCACCCTCGTGAATCATTTTCGCCAAGTAGGCTTGGTTGAACCAAGTTATTTTTATCACTCCAGAAAGATCTTCAATTTGACCTTCCGCCATAGGAATTTTTGAACGAAAACCTTTCTTGGTTTTTAGCTTGGAAACTTTTCCATAAATTGTGGCAGTCTCACCAGCGACTAACTCTACAATTTTTTTGACCGTGCTGATGTCGCTGTAGCGGACAGGGAAGTGGAAGAGTAAATCATGCACCGAAAAGAGCCCCAGCTTCTTGAGTGCTCGTTTTTGATTCACGTCTAGGCGGAATTTATCTTCCAATTTATCGTGTAGTTCCACGATAGGATTATATAACTAAATGTAATATAATGCAGTCATGAATAATATATTAAATTCACAGGTTTTCTTCTTTATTTCTTCAATTGGCTTCATCATTCTGTGGGGATTGATGGCTGTTTTCCTTTTTTACGTTATAAAATCAGCGTATTCTTTTTCCAGAATTATGGACAAGATAG
>JAGOPQ010000011.1 GCA_017991915.1 Minisyncoccota bacterium
GTTCTATGGAACGCCGAGTCAGTGGACCCACGTCTAGTTTCTCTTTGGCGATATTATTTTTTTTGTTTTTACTACTGCCGATTTCATTACCGACTTGGACGAAGAGAGCATCACTCATATCTTTGCGAGCATCTAAATATTTCTTTACTGCTGTCTTGGCTTCTTCGGAGAGGAAGACAACGCGAATTTTTCCACCCTTACCTCGGACTGAGAGTTCGTCTGACTTTAAATCAATATCAGAATTTAAGGAGCAGAGTTCGGAGACACGTAGGCCAGTAGAAAAGAGAAGCTCGAGGATGGCTTTATCGCGAAGATCTTTTGGGTCACTTCCTTTTGGTGAATTTAGTAAACGGATAAGTTCGTCGTGCGTGATGAGGTCGAGTTGGCGTTGTGAAACTTTGGCCAACTCTATCTTTTCCGCAGGCATGGATTTTATTTCTTGGCGGGCTAGATATTTCAAAAATGCACGGATGGCTATCAAATAATAATTCTGAGTTTTTTTAGAAAGTGTTTCACCAGTGGCACGGTTGTTTCCAGTCGATTGACGATTCAGCCACATCCGAAACTCACGAACATTTTTGTCATCAATATTTCCTGGGTTGTCGGTTTTTATGAAGTCTAAAAATCGAGTGAGGTAGTGGTCATAGTTGCTGACTGTATTTAGTGAGCGACCTTTCTCTATTTCTATGTATTCTAAGAATTGAGTTTTGAGTTGCTTAAGAGAAGACATGCTTTAATTCTACAAAATATTTTGCGACATGCCTAATGCTCGTAAAATATTTTGAGATTATTAGACGTTTTTTGAAATGTTTAATAATCTTTATTGTGCGACACGGGGTAGGCAAGGGTACTTGCAATTTTATAGGTTTTATGCTAAGATATAGGTATGTTAAAGACGAAGAAAAAGCAAGCAGTTATAAAGAAAACTCAAGTTCACGACAAAGACACTGGCTCTCCAGAAGTGCAGGTGGCTATTATTTCGACTCAAATCGACGAACTCGCAAAACATTTAAAGAAACACAAAAAGGATAATCACTCTCGACGTGGTCTTATCAAGATGGTTGCTGACCGCCGAACTCATTTGAAATACTTGGAACGAAAAAGTAAGTCTCGATACGATGCTCTCGTAAAGAAGATGGACTTAGCTTAGTCTTTCTATCTACTTAATACAAAAGTGCTATACTTTACTCAAGGTCGATTGAGTTTATTTTTAATATTTTAATTTAATTTTTTTAATACTATGACAGTAATCAAACATAAAGAACAAAGAGTTGGAGTTTTTATAGATACACAAAATGTTTATCACTCTGCTCGAAACTTGTATCAAGCCCGCGTAAACTTCGGAGCGGTACTCAAGGATGCAGTAGCTGGTAGAAAGCTAGTGCGCGCAGTAGCTTATGTGATCACCACAGAAGCAGGGGACGAGAAGAATTTCTTCGAAGCTCTAGCCAAGCTCGGCATTGAAACCAAGACCAAAGATTTACAAATATTTTCTGGAGGGGCCAAGAAGGCTGACTGGGATGTTGGTCTAGCTGTGGACGCTATTAAAATGGCGCCAAGGCTAGACTCCGTAGTGATAGTTTCCGGAGATGGAGATTTTATCCCGCTTGTAGAATACTTACAGACCATGGGTGTGCAAGTAGAAGTAGTTTCATTCGGTAAATCCACTTCAGGTAAACTTCGCGAAGTCGTAGATGATTTTGTGGACTTGTCTGAAAACCCTCGCAAGTACTTGATGGGAGTAAAATAGTTTTCCATATTTTTGAATTTAGGGATTCTTGTGCTTTAATGTGTAAGGTTCGTCCCTTCCCCCTAACTCTCGGCAAAGAGGTGTTCCGCCATGTCCTTGCGTCATGCCACTAGGGATTTCACCACCGCTCCGAGCGGCAGCCATAAGGCATTCGTACCGGCCAAGGTGCGTGTGCTAGGATCGGATCTGCAGTTTCGCGCAGATCCACGACTCGACACACATCCGATGCATGTCGTTCCTCGCAGTCGCGAGGTGCAAACCAAGCCACCGAAGGAGAAGTAGGGGTTTTACCATCGAGAACCACTGTGGTTCTCACTGCGACGCCCCCGGACTTTGTTCGGGGGCACTTGCGTTTTAAACATTGATTTTTCGGCCTAAAGTGTTAATATTTTAATATATTTAACAGTTAATCAGTTCACCTCTAGACAGACAGTAGTGTTCCAATCTTTGTTTCTGGGGAACAATACTTTAGTCTGGAGGCGAGCTCATCCCCGCATTGCGGGGTACAAATATGCAAAAGAAGGAATACAGTGTAGAAATTGGTGGCAAGACTATGACCGCCGTTTTTACTGATTTAGCAGAACAAGCGCAAGGTTCAGTAATTTTAAAATATGGCGAGACCATAGTTTTGGCGACAGCATGTATGTCACACGACAAGCTCTCTGGTCTCGGGTTTTTCAATCTAACCGTAGACTATGTAGAGAGATTCTATGCTTCAGGAAAAATTTCTGGAAGTAAGTTCGTAAAGAGAGAAGGTAAGCCGTCCGAAGATGCAATTCTAGCTAGCCGAGTTATCGATCGAACTCTACGACCACTTTTCGATCAATCTATTCGTCATGCAGTGCAAGTCATCGTGACTGTGCTATCAGTAGATGAGAATGATTCTACTATTTTGGCTGTGAATGCTGCATCTCTGGCTTTGGCGGTATCAAATATTCCATGGGCTGGACCTGTGGGTTGTGTACGAATTGGAAAATATGACGATGATACATTGAAGATCAACCCTCCGCAGTCTCTACGGACAGATGATTCTGCTTATAAATTTGATCTAACTATCTGTGGTAAGGATGGAAATATAAACATGATTGAAGCTGCTGCACACCAAACCCATGAAGATGAGTTGGAAGAAGCCTTTAAGCGAGCAAGTGAAGAAATAACCAAGCTGGAAGATTTTCAAAAGAAAATTGTAAAAGAAATTGGCCACGAAAAGAGAGTTATTGCCAAAGAAACAATCTCCGAAGAATCTGTGGCGATGTTCAATGAAAACATATTGCCAAAAATGGAAGAGGAAATTTTCTCTGGCCCTGGCAAGAAGGAGATAGATGCTCTACACAATGTTTGGAATAAAATGGTGAAGGCACATTATCCTGATCGTACTGATTTTACTCTAGAGGATGACCTGTTTGATAACACAGAAAATGACATTCTTCACAAAGGTGCAATAGATAAAAACAAAAGAGCGGATGGTAGACCAATGGATGGACTTAGAGATTTGTATGCTCAAGCTGGAGGACTTTCTTCCATCTTGCACGGTTCTGGAATTTTCTATCGTGGTGGAACACACGTGTTGTCAGTACTTACTCTGGGTGGTCCAGAAGACCGACACATGGTGGACGGCATGCAAGCTAAATCCGAAAAAAGATTTATGCATCATTACAACTTTCCTCCATATTCTGCAGGAGAAGTTGGACGTGCTGGCTTTACCAACCGTAGAGAAATTGGTCACGGAGCTCTAGCTGAAAAAGCTTTGGCTATGGTTTTGCCATCTCCAGAAGTATTCCCATACACCATGCGAGTAGTGTCTGAATCTATGGCTTCCAATGGTTCTACTTCCCAAGCATCTATCTGTGCATCTATTCTTGCGTTGATGGATGGCGGAGTGCCGATCAAAGCTCCAGTAGCTGGTATCGCTATGGGACTCATGCATGAGAGTGATGACAAGTATAAAATCCTAACTGATATTCAAGGACCAGAAGACCATCACGGTGATATGGATTTCAAAATTGCTGGTACTCGAGATGGAGTTACAGCTATTCAACTAGATGTGAAGGTGGAAGGTGTGCCGATCAAGATACTCGGTGAAGCTATGCGCCAGAGCAAGAGTGCACGCGTAGCGATAATCGATAGAATTGAAAAAGAGATTCCAAATCCTAGAACAGAAATTTCTGTAAATGCTCCAAAGATATTGATGATTAAAATCAAGCCAGACCAGATCGGCATGGTTATCGGTGGCGGGGGAAAGACTATTAAAGATATCAAAGAGCGCAGTGGTTCAGAAATAACCATTGAAGACGATGGTACTGTGTACCTGACTGGTAAGGGTGAGGCAGTGCAAATTGCGAAATCCATAATCGAAGGCATGACTCACGAATATAAACCTGGTGAAATGTTGAAGGGCGAGGTGGTGAAGATTGCTGACTTCGGAGCTTTCGTGAGCCTAAACCCATTTACTGATGGAATGGTACACATTTCTGAGATTGCCCCTTTCCGTGTAGAGCGAGTTAGCGATATAATAAAGGAAGGCATGATTGTGCCCGTGAAAGTTATCAAGATTGATGCTGAACGTGGCAAGATAAGTTTGTCTATCAAAGAAGCTGACCCAAACTTCTTCAAGCCAAAGACTTCAATTGGAAATTAAATGTCTCCCGTACGAAATCGCGGACGCATAGTAAGCAAAATTATAAATTTGATGAAATATATTATAAATAAAAAAAAAGGGCAACGAAGCGTAAGCGTACGCGCCCTATTTCGTACGGGATGGATGAACCAAAACCAATAAAAAAAGATACAGTGATTGCTCCGGCTGTAGAAACCTTTACCAGTGACATGGTAAAGGTTATTGAAGATAGCCAAGGCGGATTGATAAAGAAAATCATACAAGAGCAAGAGAAACACGAAGTAGAAAAGAATAATTTTTCTCCACAATCCAAGCGCAACAAGCTTTTCGTCCTTGTCAGTGTGATACTGATACTTCTATCGGTAGCTCTGTTGGTAGTCATATTCTTCCAACAAAAGAAAAAGTTTATGCCAGCGACAAACATGACCATAGAATTGCCTAAAATAATCTTTACTGACAAATCTAAGTTGATAGGAGTGGATGGACTAGAACTTGAAAGCCTGATCGGCAGTATTATTTATGAAAAAAATAATGCTGAAATAAAAACGGGGGACATGGAGTCTATTTATCTTACCGAGAATAATAAAATTGTTGGATTGCGCAGATTTCTAACCTTGATGAAAAGCACTTTTGTGCCCGGAGGCGTAAACCTAGCCAGTGACAATTTTCTCTTGGGTTCAACAAATGAAGAGACCAAGGATTTATTTATTTTGATTAAAGTAAAGTCATTCCTCGATGTGTTTGATGCCATGCGAGCCTGGGAAGGAAAGATGTTTTCGGAGGTGCACGGATTATTTGAAGAAGAAATAACTCCCGACACTAGTGTTTTGCTCACTAAAAGCTTTGAGGATGGAATTATTGAAAATAAAAATGCCCGGATATTGTATGACGAGGCGGGAAATATGGTGTTGATGTATGTTTTTGCGGATGATAATTCTATAATTATTTCAAATAGCCGTGTAGCTGTGCATGAAGCTATTTTAAAGCTTGCATCTAGTAAGATAAAAAAGTAGAAGACGGGGCGCCATTTGCCATAAAAATTTAAAGTGCTATCATGCGGTTATGCTTGATAAACAAAAAATTAAGGACAAACTAGAAAAAGAGCGAGATATATTATTGGCGGAATTAAAAGATATGGGTAAGCTCAATCCGGAGACGAATGAATGGGAAGCTATACCGGAGGAGATAGTGTCTCGTGAAATAGGTCAAAACGACATGGCCGATAGATTTGAGGATTTTGAAGCCAAGAGCTCTATGATTCGAACCCTCGGACCCCGAATGAGCAATATTCTAAAAGCCCTAAAGGGATTGGGTAGGGAATCATTTGGAAAGTGTGAGGTTTGCAAGAAAGACATTGAGATGGCCCGAATCGAAGCCAACCCAGCAGCTCGAACTTGTAAAAAACATTTAAACGGTTAACATTTATAGCCATGAGTCCCGTAAGAAGCCGCGGTCGCAAAAATTATAATATAATCTTAAGTAGTCACGGCTTGACCGCGACCTGCTTCTAACGGGATGAGCTTTGCCAAAGTCTACTCTGCACAAGTAAACCTCCTCACGGGGGCAATTGTGACTATTGAAGTAGACTTGTCTCGTGGACTTCATTCTTTCTCTGTGGTGGGACTACCTGATAAAGCGGTAGATGAATCCAAGGACAGAGTCAGTGGAGCCATCAAAAACTCTGGATATAAATCTCCTAAAGCGCAAAATCAAAAAATAGTCGTGTCTTTGTCCCCGGCGGACCTCAAAAAAGAGGGTCCGTTTTTTGATTTAGCTATTGCCCTAGCTTACATGTTGGCGTCTGGAGACATCAAATTTAATTCTGAGAAAAAGATTTTCCTCGGCGAGCTTGGGCTAGATGGAACCTTGCGTAGTATCCGTGGAGCGTTACCTCTGGTAGAAGAAGCCAAGCGGAGAGGGTTTGAAGAAATATATCTACCGACTGAAAATGCGGTAGAGGCAGCACTGGTGGATGGGATTAAGATATTTGGTGCTGGTAGTTTGAAAGAAGTGGTGGAGCACATAGATGAATTGAGTGAAAAGCAAAATAAACTAGAAGGAAAAAATAAAAAAACAATTAAACCACAGCAAAAAACTGCCATAAGTTATAAAAAGGAAACCAAGAGTGGAGACTTTGCGGATATTCGCGGGCAGGAAGGTGCCAAGCGTGGTCTCGAGATAGCGGCTGCCGGTGGGCACAACATCGCTATGTATGGTCCACCGGGCACAGGCAAGACCATGCTGGCCAGAGCCTTCTCTGGTTTGCTTCCAGACTTGAGCTTGGAAGAAGTTTTAGAAATTACTGGTATACATTCAGTGGTGGGTGCAAACAGGGGAGAGCTAGTAGTATTTCCTCCATTTCGCGCTCCACACCATACATCTTCCCACGTTTCTATTGTAGGTGGTGGTACATTCCCAAAACCTGGAGAGGTGACCTTGGCGCATCGGGGGGTTTTGTTCATGGATGAATTTCCAGAGTTTGAAAAACGAGTAATAGAGTCACTCAGGCAACCACTCGAAGATAATATTGTTTCTATATCTCGTGCCAAGGGTTCGGCAATATTTCCATCCAACTTTATTTTGGTCGCCGCGATGAATCCCTGTCCATGTGGAAATCAAGGTTTAAAAACCAAAGCTTGTATCTGTAAGCCCAGCGACTTAGACAGATATAAAAGAAAACTTTCAGGCCCAATAATGGATAGAATTGATCTATGGGTGTCTGTCGGAAATGTGGACTACAAAAAGCTCGGCGAAGAAGGGAATGGGGAGAAAAATGAAAGCATCAAAGATAGAGTGATAAAGGCGCGGGAGATTCAAAAAAGTAGATTCAAAAAATTTAGTAGACCAATAGCCACAAACAGTGAAATGAATGTGAAAGATTTGGGCAACATGGTAAAGCTCTCTAAAGAGGTGAGGGAGTTGCTGGATGATAGTGCTGAACGTCTAGCGCTCTCTGCTCGGGCTTATCACCGAGTCATTAAGATTGCTCGCACTATCGCTGATCTCGAGAATTCGGAGGAAGTAAAAGCCAATCATATCCTAGAGGCTATTCAATATAGGCCGAAAATGAAGACTTAAATAGGGCAGGATAGTTATCCACAGATGTATTGTTGACAGGTGAACGCTCGTTCACTTATACTATATACATGACCAAGTCGGGTCGTTTAGTAGAAAATAAAAATACAATGATATGTCACAATCACAATACCTAAAAATGCTAGAAAGAGAAATCAACAAGATCAACAAGCAAATTGATCTCAAGATTTTGAAAGGCCTAGACTATAGAAGGGAAGCTAGAAATCACCGCCTTCTATTGAAGAAGGTTCGATATCATACTCAGAGAAGCTTCGGACAGAAAATAATCCACCTATTCTTCCAAAAGAATATATATGCGTAATACTTACCAAAACAAGATTGAAGATTTCTATAAAGCCGAGAAGCGGATGCCTACCTATTCCGAGATGATGAAAATCTTTGGTTTCAAGTCCAAGAATGCGGTGTCTAAAGTAGTAGAGAAGATGATTGAAGCGGGGGTGGTGGCCAAGGATCACTTGGGCCGACTTGTTCCATCACAGAGCTTCGGTGAGATTCAGATGGCTGGATTCGTTACAGCTGGATTGCCTGCAAGTGTAGAAGAAGAACTGGCTGACAGTGTGAACTTGGATGATATGTTGGTCAAAAATAAATCATTAACCTATATGCTCGAGGTAGATGGGGACTCTATGATAGATGCGCATATAGAGAAGGGGGACATGGTGCTAGTCGAGAAGGCCAATACAGCCAAAGATATGCAGATAGTCATAGCTGAAGTAGATGGAGAGTTTACCATGAAGTATTTCCGCAAAGAGGGGAACAAGATTTGGCTCGAACCAGCAAACCAAAACTACAGTCCGATATATCCAGAGAATTCTTTAAATGTTATAGCAGTACTCAAAGCGGTAATTCGGAAATACTAATTTACATAAATAGCTAAACAAAAACACCCCCTAGTAGGGGTGTTTTTGTGTTTGCTTATTTTTTTTCTCGCGAGATAAAAAATTATGCAACCATGTCTTTCAAACCTTTTGCAGGTCGGAACTTTGGAACTTTCTTCGCAGCAACCTTAACTTGCTCTCCAGTCTTTGGATTGCGAGCCATTCTTGCAGCGCGAGCTTTTACAGAAAAGATTCCGAAGCCAGCGATTGAAACTTCTCCACCCTTTTTAAGAGTGTCGGAGATAGCAGAAAACATACCATCTACGATTTCTTCAGCTTGAACTTTGGTTCCACCTAACTTTCCGTGTACCCAGTCAGCTAATGCTTGTTTATTCATATTAATTCTAGGCGCTAGGCTTTAGGTATTTAGGACTTAGCATTTTGCTAGTGCCCAGGGCCTAATGCCTAACATGCTATTTAATAATACTTCTCGACCTGCCCCGCAATGCGGTGGCAATATACCCTTATAATTACTACCCCCCTATTATATATCAAGGGTTTTTTAAGGCAACCCCGCACCAAAGTCTGCAACTTGGTACGGGGCAGGCCCCTTTTAGGAGAGAATTAACGAGCGTATTCAATAATTCTGGTTTCGCGAATCATTGTTACCTTAATTTCTCCCGGATACTTCAATTCTTGTTCAATTTTTTGTGCAATATCACGAGCCATAAGCTTGGCTTCTACATCTGTCACCTTATCTGGAGTGACAAAGATGCGAATTTCTCTTCCAGCTTGTAGTGCATATGACTTTTCTACTCCACCGAAAGCGTTTACAAGGGTTTCTAGTTCCTTCAAGCGCTTCAAGTAGTTCTCTACTGAGTCTCGGCGAGCTCCAGGGCGTCCTCCAGATATGGAGTCGGCAGTCTGCACGATGATGGATTCAATAGTTTCGTAAGGATAATCTTCATGGTGACTCTTCATCGCAGTGATGATGCGTTCATCTGCACCAAATTTCTGCAATATGCGCATGCCGATCTCGATGTGAGTTCCTTGAACTTCGTGATCTAGAGCTTTACCGATGTCGTGGACGAGAGCTCCGGCTTTAGCGATAGCGATGTCTGCTCCAAGTTCCTCCGCAATCATTCCAGCGATGTGAGCCATCTCTACAGAGTGCTGGAGAACGTTTTGTCCGTAACTAGTTCGGAAGTAAAGGCGTCCAATGATGGCTATGATGCGTGGATCAAAGTTGAAAATTCCGCATTCATATACTGCTTGTTCTCCCTTTTCTTTGATTATTTTGTTTATTTCTTCTTTGGCTTTATCTACGAGTTCTTCAATCTTGGCTGGTTGGATGCGTCCATCTAGAATCAAGTTCTCAAGGGCTAGGCGGGCAACCTGTCGGCGGATAGGGTCAAAAGAGGAGATGACGATAGAGCCCGGGGTGTCGTCCACTATCAGCTCTACTCCAGAAGCTCGTTCAAAAGCTCTTATGTTTCGGCCTTCTTTGCCGATTATCTTACCTTTGATTTCATTGTTGGGGATAGCCACGACAGTAGTCATGAGTTCAGAAGCAGTAGAAGAGGCAAGACGTTGGATTGAGGTCGCCAATATGTCTTTGGCTCTGCGGTCCAGCTTCTCTTCGTTCGCATTTTCTAGCTTTACCATACGGACAAGGATGTCTTCCTCATATTTCTTCTCAATTTCCTTCATCAACTCTTCCTTGGCTTCTTCTTGGTTTAGCTTGGCAACTCTTTCAAGCTCAGTTCGCTTTTCTTCTTCAACTTGTTTTACTCTTTCTTGTATTTTTTTAACCTCTTCAACTTTTGTTTTTATATTGTCTACTTCTTTATCTATTTCTACTTGTCGCGCATCTAAAAACTCGTCTTTCTTGATGAGTCTTTTTTCTGTTTCTTTAAATTCGAGCTCTTTTTTCTTCTCTTCCTCCTTTAGACTAGCTAGTTGTTCCTCTGACCTCTTCTTGGCTTCGTCGGTAATCTTCTGAGCTTCTTCCTTTGCAGCTACCATCATTTGCTTGATGTCTATCTCGATAGATCGGCGCTTGCCGAGAGCCACCATAAGTCGTACATAGTATCCTATGCCAAAGCCCAAAAGGAGCACCCCAGCCCCGATTAGAATTATTGTTATACTCATAAGCCTTGCGTCGGCTTAACAAGAACACGCCACTATATTTATGGTTTGATTTCTGCTCCAAGAAACATTAGAGAATTTGTAGAACAGATTTTAAAGTTTTTCTTAGCACAATCTCTTATAAACTTCATAATATATGGAATATTCCTAAAAAACCGATTAAATTAAGCGATAAAAATTTGTAAAATTCAACAGTAAAAGTATAACAAATATTTCAGGTCTTGTCTATAAGGCTTAAAATTAGAGGTTTTTGTTTGGAGTTTGAGCTTTAGATTTAGTGACGATTTCGTCTATGATGCCGTACTTTTTGGCTTCTTCGGCGTCCATAAAGAAGTCTCGCTCTACATCTTTCTCGATTTGGGCTACAGTTTTGCCAGTATTCTTGGCTAGAAGTTTATTTAGGTTGTCTCGTGTCTTTAGGATGTGCTTGGCGGTGATGGCTATGTCAGTAGCTTGTCCCTCTACGCCACCGAGAGGTTGGTGAATCATGACTTCTGCGTTGGGTAAGATAAATCTTTTACCTTTTTTGCCGGCAGATAGAACAATGGCTGCACCTGAAGCTGCTAGTCCAACACAGAAGGTAGCCACATCTGGTCGGATATGGTTCATAGTGTCTACTATAGCCATGGTAGAGGTTACTGATCCACCTGGAGAGTTTACATATAGAAAAACATCCTTCTTGGAGTCTTCAGATTCCAAGAAAAGTAATTGAGCGATGACAATATTTGCTGTGTGGTCGTCTATTGGTCCAGCCAAAAATATAATTCGCTCTCGCAGTAGGCGTGAATAGATATCATAAGCTCGTTCTCCAAATTGTGATTTTTCAATAACTGTTGGTATTAACATATGTTTATAGTATATCTAATCTATTAAATTTTCAAGCACAAGATTTTACTGGCTTTCCAAGAAAGTGAAAACTTTTTCATTGGTCAACACGTTTTCTGCGTGGAGTTTGGCTCGTTCTGGGTCTGCATCTTGATAGTGCTCAAGTAAATGCGCCACTTCTTTAGCGACTTCTTCTTCGGTGGCAGATATTTTCTCCACTTTAGATATTTCAGACAGCACTAGGCCTAGCTTGGCCTTCTTTTCTGCGTCAGTTCTGAATTCCTTTCTCAAATCTTCTACGGTTTTGTTTAAGTGTTTCAAATAGTCCTCAAACTTCAGGCCCATTTGGGTGATGTCTGACTCCATTCGGTAAAGAATTTTATCCAATTCTATTTCTACCAATATTTCTGGTAGGTCTATAGCGGTATCATCTACTATTTTTTCAACTATTTTCAATCTAGTCTTCTCTTTTTGCTGGTTTTCTTTTTCTAGTTTGATATTTAGTTTCAACTTCTCTTTAAAATCTTCAATATTTTTAAAGGGTCCCAGGGCTTGGACAAATTCGTCATCAAATGGTGGTAATTCTGCTTCTTGAGCTTCCTCTGCAGGTACTTCACCTTCGGCCATGTGTTTTTTGGGTGCTCTGGATTTGCGGATATCCATGATAGTAGACTCCAAATCTTCTTCGGTGACGGTGATATTCTTCTCTTCTTCGGTAACTGCACTCAATACATTGTTGGCAATTTTTTTATAGTCAGCCAATTTTATTTCAGGCATCATTGCACTCTTTATCTTGAATCCGAGCGGATTATTGCGAGCGAGCTTGGTGATGGCAATCTCTGGACGACCGATGAGGTCGAGCACTTCTTGTTCCAGTATTTTTGGGTAGTGTTCATTCAAAGCCATTTGTGCCATCTCTTCCAAGATTTTCATTTCTGGAATATTGGCAAGAAGGACATGTTCTGGAATTTTGCCTTGTCTAAAACCATCTATTTTTACACCGGAACCGATGTTGGCGAGGGCTGTCTTGAAATACGTCTCAAATATCTCTGCTTCTAGTTCACCCTCTATTTCTACTTCATTTTTGGGCAATTTCTTTATATTTACTTTCATGGTTTTCAGTTTATATTTATTAGTACTTTTTGTCAAAAATACCCCCGGAACGCGGGGGTATTTTTTTTTGGTTACTATAAAATTTATAAATATTATTTATAGGTCACTATCTAGACTGTCCAAGTCAACACTATTTACATCAGCATCTAGGCTGGCGGTGTCATCTTGAGTGTTTCCACTGGTAGATGTTTCTGTGTTGGCTGGTAGATTCTTCACACTAGTTTTCCAGAAATAGATTCCACCAATTATCAATATTACGATGATAATAATTGAACCTATCAATGCACCATTTGTTTTCTCCTGTGGTTCCATATTTTTATGAGTTTATTTTTTTAAATTTAAATCGTCGACACGATTTGGTTTACTATAGATTAGTTTTGGCTGTTGTCGTCTGTGCTTTCAGTTGATCTGGATTCACCGCTGTTGTCTTCTCCTCGCAAAGCTTTGAGTTCATCAATAGAATTTTTGAGTGCATCCTTGGATTCCTTGAGTAAATCTTTGGCTGTTCTAGCTCCCAGCTTCACTTGAGCGAATATTTCTGGAGTGATTTGGCTACCATCTGTTGGCAATAATGCCTTGGTTTCTGCTAGTTTGGTTTTAGCTTCAGCTAGTTTTGACTTAGATAAATCAAGGTTTGTTTGGGCACCTGAGGTATCTTTGCCCGAAGCAGAGAACTTCTCTATGGCAGTGCCAACTCTAGCTTGTAAGTCTTCCAATTTCTTGATGGCTTCGACGAATCTTTGACTGATAACTTCACCAGCTTTAGTAAAGAATTCTCTCTTCTTTTCAATGTTGGCTGTTTTAAAATCAGACTTTTCTTGCTCAACTTTTGTCTTAAATGCTTCTCTTTCTGTTTTCAATTTATCTACGAATACTTTTCGAGCCTCTTCCATTTTTTGTCTTTCAATTTTACGATCTTCCTTTAGAGCTCCGCGCAATTCTTTTCTATCTTCAAGTAGGGGACGACCAAGTATTGGCCGATCCAAAAGAGGTCTGTTTGGCTTAATTTTATCCTCTTGCTTGCCACTACCAGAATTGTCGGAATCATCGTCAGTACTACTATCATCACTATCATCAATACTATTGTTATCATCGCTATCGTTAGAATCTAAACCATCATCATCACTTTTGCCACTTACACTGCTATCGTCACTTCCACTTTCACCATCCTTGGCTTTCACTGACGGCGTAGAAAGTATTAATCCAGCCATTAATAAAAATACAAATAATCCTAAATATTTTTTCATAAATTAAATATTAAATTGTTAAGGCTAATAAAACTCAACCAGAGTAATTATAGCAAGAATGCCACAAGCAACAAAGCAACAATGTTTAGTATCTTTATCATTGGGTTGATTGCAGGCCCAGCAGTGTCCTTATATGGGTCTCCTACGGTGTCTCCAGTGACAGCAGCTTTGTGAGCATCGCCACCTTTTCCTCCATGATTGCCTTCTTCAATATATTTTTTAGCATTGTCCCACGCACCTCCACCTGAAGTCATAGAAATTGCTACGAATAGTCCTGTGATGATTGAGCCCACGAGTACTCCACCTAGAGCTACTGGTCCGAGTATGAAGCCCACCAATATTGGTGCAAGTACTGGAATCAAGGCTGGTAAGATCATTTGTTTGATAGCGCTCTTGGTAACTATGTCTACACAGGTGCCGTATTCAGGCTTTCCACTTCCATCCATTATTCCTTTGATTTCTCTAAATTGTCGGCGAACTTCTTCTACAACCTTGCCGGCAGTTTTTCCAACTGCTTCCATGCAGAGTGCTCCAAACCAATATGGTAGAAGTCCCCCTAGGAATAATCCAGCGATAAGCATTGGGTTTTCTAAACTAAAATCTAGTTTTACTCCAGCTCCAGCAAATTCTTGGGTGTAGGAAGCGAACAACACAAGTGCTGCAAGTCCCGCAGAACCGATAGCATAACCCTTGGTCACAGCTTTGGTTGTGTTTCCGACAGCATCAAGCGCATCAGTAACTACTCGTACTTCACTAGATAGTCCAGCCATTTCTGCGATACCTCCAGCGTTGTCAGTTATAGGTCCATAAGAATCAATTGCTACTATTATGCCAGCCATTGAAAGCATGGCCATAGCTGCTACTGCGATACCGTAGAGTCCAGCAAAGTGGAAAGAGAAAAGAATTCCTGCGACAATTGTGATAACAGGGAAGGCGGTAGATTTCATAGAAACTGCAAGTCCTTGAATTATGTTTGTTCCATGTCCAGACACACTAGCTTCCGCGATTGAGCGAACAGGTTTGTAACTTCCAGAAGTGTAGTATTCAGTGATGACTACTAGTAGTCCAGTCACGATAAGTCCAACTAGTGAAGCAAAGAAAAGATCATTCACACTGTATGTACCATTGTCTCCCATGAGAGCTTTGGTGATAGGGTAGAAAGCTACGGCAGAAATAATTCCAGCAGAAATCAATCCTTTGTATAGAGCCCACATGATGTTTGGAGACTTACCAGCTTTAGCAGGAGAAAGTCTTACAAACCAAGTACCGACGATAGAAGCGATGACTGCTGCACCACCGAGCGCGAGAGGGTAGATGAGGGCATTTGTCGAACCAGCGAAAACTAAGTGACCCAAAAGCATGGCGGCGATAGAAGTAACTGCATAAGTTTCAAAAAGATCCGCAGCCATTCCTGCGCAGTCTCCGACATTGTCTCCTACGTTGTCAGCGATAACTGCCGGGTTTCTTGGGTCATCTTCAGGAATTCCAGCTTCAATTTTTCCTACGAGGTCAGCACCGACATCAGCAGCTTTGGTGAATATTCCACCGCCTAGTCTAGCGAAAACTGAAATCAGCGAACCTCCGAATCCAAGACCGACAAGCGCCTTAATGTCTCCGGTTAGAGCATAAAATACTGCTACTCCAAGAAGCGCAAGTCCTACTACTAGAAGTCCAGTAACTGAACCACCCTTGAAAGCTACAGCCAAAGCTTCTTTGAGTCCAGTTTGCGCAGCTTGAGCAGTTCTAGAGTTTGCACGAACTGAAACGTTCATACCTACATAGCCAGCTAGTCCAGAAAGTACTGCTCCCAAGACAAAGCCGAGGGCAGTGGTCATACCGATGGCGATCCAAAGGAATACGAAAAGTATAATGGCGATATAAAAAATAGTTGTGTACTGGCGATTCAAGTATGCCTTGGCACCTTCGCTGATGGCAGCGGAGATGGATTGCATCTTTTCATTACCAGGACTTAGTTTGAAAATAGATTTAGCCAACATTAGGCCGTAAACAATAGCGACAACAGAACTCACGATGGCAAACACTAAAAATTGATTCATATAATTTTCAGCCTGAGGCTGATCCGCCTCTGGCGGAAGTTACTTATTAATAGTTTTCTTATTATAGTTAAATTCTTAAAAATATCAAATGAAATATGAAAATTTTGGGAATAAGAAAGCCCCGGCAGAGCAAGCTCCAACGAGGCTGACGAACCTCGAAGGGCTCGCACTTAGCTGATTAGCTAAGGTTTAGTTACTGCGCTCCCCACCAGCAAGACGCTGATGGGGAGGTAGAGATGTGTAGATATCACGGGCGACGAGCGTCGTTCCACAGGGGGACCCTTAGTGGGACATCAGATCCGACCGCCCGAAGCCCTGGGGTGGGCGCTCGGACGAAGTGGAAGAACGGGTCGTTCTTGATGTTGACTACTCCCGGGGGAACATTATCTCCGAGGTAGTTTCGACCTGTGGCGTCAATCGTCACGTCCTGACACATGGAGTAGTGCATCAAGTCGCAAGTGGTCTTGACGTGACCTCCGTGTTCTAGGTCGTAATCTGGGGCGCCAGCACTCACTGCCCCTGCCGAATGAAAGGTTTCGTGCAGGGTAAAACGAGCCCAAGGGCTTGGTGGTCCAGTGGGTGAACCATCGAAGCTCAAAGTGTTACAGCCAGGGCTCTGGAGATACAGAACAGCAACCCTTGTGGTGCTGGCTTGTCCGCAATTGCCAGACGAAGCTGCTTCCAGAAACACCACATAGGTTACGTTTACATCTACTGCCAGTTGTTGCTTTACGCTACCTAGTAAGCCATTGGCATCCATTTGCTGGGCAGTCATGGTGGACTGCACATAAATGATGTCGGGCTCTCCAGACCACTCATCTACCCACGGGCTCCAACCGGTCTGGTTCACCATCCAGTTGTTACTAGCTCGGATGGTGTTGTGCAAGACGCCGTTGGTGTCCAGTCCGCGGTCGATACCTCCAAGCGGAGTCATGTAAACGTACTTGTGCTTGGGGCCTGACCGTTCATCTGGTCGGTTTACCCTGACGCGCGTTCCGTTCGGTGGAACGATTGTTGGCGTGACCCGGATGGTTGGCGCCGAGCCACTTACTCCTTCACGAACAGCACTGGCGTCAATGGTATACGTGGTACCGCCATTGGCCAGCACCTTGTTGAAGGTGTGGGTGGGTTGCGTGGAGGTTGCCTCCACAACGCCATCCCCAAAGTTGATCCGGTAGGTCACCGGACCAGTCGCCGTACCAGTGACCGAGATGGTCACGGCGACGGAGAGTGGCGCAAAGCCCGAAGTGGGCGTCGCGGTGGCGCTGACCGAGATGGTCGGTGGCGGTGGCGGTGGCGGAACATTCTCAACATAGATCGTGGTGGAGGACGTAGTTGTCACTCCTTCACGAGTTACCGTGGTCTTAGCCGTGTACACTCCGGTGCTCACGTAGGTGTGGGCCGGGGTGTAGTTGGGTGAGGCCATGGTCGTGTCGAGAGTGGCTCCATCTCCGAAATCGAAATGGTATTTGACCAATCCGGTGGCATTACCGCTCACCGCAACCGTCACATTCGTCGCCAAGGGCACGATGCCAGAAGAAGGCAACGCACTGATGGTGGCGTGTACGGTGGTGGCCGGCGGTTGGGTGACGGAGTTGCCGTCACTTCCACACGCGGTGAGAATACTGAGGGTGAGGGCGGAACCCAACACCCAAAACGCAAAGCGGGGCATGGTGTGCCCTCCTGGCAAGGGGTGATTTGGTGTGTCCGAAATCGAATTGTCCCAGTGTTATCT
>JAGOPQ010000027.1 GCA_017991915.1 Minisyncoccota bacterium
ATACCACTGCATCAGTTTTTGAATTAAATATAGAAGGTGGAACAAGGAGGATTGCTGTGACACTTCTAAAAAGTAATGCTCGCGAGAACGATGTAGATTTACTTTTGCGATTTGTAACTAATTGGGTAGGATTCCTGCCAGAGGGAGAGGAGCTCTAGGGAAGCTTAGAAGGTAAAAAGCTTAGGAGCTTAGAAATAATTAGCACCGCAACAAAGTTGCGGTGCTAATTAAATTTTAAATCCTTAAATTTTGAGATATTTAAATATACTCAATTGCCGAGGCATGATTTTTAGCCTATACTAACCGAATGTCTAATTTCTGGCGCAAACTCAAAAAACCAATTCTCGTTCTCGCTCCAATGGCCGATGTCACGGATGTCTCTTTTCGATATGTAATTGCTAAATATGGTAAACCGGATGTCATGTGGACAGAATTCGTGTCTGCAGATGGGCTAGTTCTTGCACCTGAAGCAGGCAGGAAAAAACTTCTAAAGGATTTAGAATATTCTGAAATAGAACGTCCAATAGTTGCTCAACTATTTAGCTCCAAACCAGATAATATGCGTAAGGCATGTGCACTCGTCCGAGAGTTGGGATTTGATGGAGTAGATATAAATATGGGATGCCCTGATAAAGGAATAGAGAAACAGGGTTGTGGGAGTGCTATGATCAAAAATCCCGAGCTCGCCAAGGAAATAATTATGGCAGCAAAAGAGGGTGTAGGGGATTTGCCAGTATCAGTCAAAACTCGTTTGGGATACAATAAAGATGAACTAGAAACATGGCTTCCTGAATTACTTTCTGCAAATCCTACGGTAATTACAATTCATGCTCGTACTCGGAAAGAAATGTCAAAAGTTCCTGCCAGATGGGAGAGAATTAAACGAGCGGTTGAAATCAGGAATGAGCTTAAATCTGAAACTCTAATATTTGGAAATGGTGATGTTAAAGATATTGAAGACGCTAAAGAAAAAGTAAAAGAAACGGGATGTGATGGAATAATGCTTGGACGAGCAATTTTCGGAAATCCTTGGTTATTTAGTAAGAATAAAAATATTAATATAAAAGAAAAGTTAAGAGTTCTTTTGGAACACACAAGAATTTTTGAAGAAAAACTTGGGGGAGTTAAAAACTTTGTATTAATGAAAAAACATTTTAAATCATATATTGGAGAATTTGTGGGTGCAAAAGATTTGCGCACCAAACTTATGGAAACAGAAAATGGAGATCAGGTGGAAGAAATAATTAATGAATTTCTGATTAATTTTGAAGATTAGTAACTGTGGATTAGTGGATTGACTCTACAGTCTACGGGTGTAGTATTTAGTCGTTCCATGTTCTTCGACAAGATGTAGAATCGGTCCTTGAAAAAGACCTCTATTGAGTTTTGGACATGCTAACGCAACCATAGGCAAAAAGAAACCAAACCCAAACCACAAAACAAGGAGTAATACCATGGCCAAGAACGCAGCAAGCAAAGAAGCGAAGAAGCCCGCAAAGGAAGCCTTGAAGAAGAAGTAGTTCTTCCCGGCTGCAACTAGGACTCATGTCCAAAGAGTCGTCGGGGTCAACCCCCCGGCGGCTTG
The DNA here is from genome assembly GCA_017991915.1 of Minisyncoccota bacterium. Classification (GTDB taxonomy): domain Bacteria; phylum Patescibacteriota; class Minisyncoccia; order Phycocordibacterales; family UBA9973; genus UBA9973. The sequence goes on from JAGOPQ010000027.1 coordinate 1,586, forward strand.
AGTTGGGCTTTCCAATTCAATTTTTTTAGAATTTCTCGCACCATGGTCTGGTGCTGGGACGTTGAAGGTGAGTGGACACGGGACCCATCAGATTGTGCTCTTTTGTGTAGTGAGTGAGCAAGTCTGATGGGTCTTCCATTCAAAAAATTTCCACAGGGGCCTTCGACCCTCTGTTGGTGACCGTGGGTCGCCAGCCTTGCGTTCTCGGGAGGAGCGCTATTGTGCTGGCGACCCACTTGGTCACCTTCTTTAGATTCACATCTTGTTTTTTATTCAAACGCAGTACCATTTGGGACTGCGTTTTGTGTTTCCAAAATTTTTGTAGGGGTCCAACCCCAACAAATCTGTTTTCATTAACCCTTTTATATTATTGCTATTTTCGCTAATCTATTTATACTTATTTTAATAAAGTTCTTCCACTTCCTGGCTTGGAGGTGTACAAACCAAAAAGAAAATGAGAGCAAGTTCGAAGGAGTTAACTCCAGTGGAGTTGTGCAGGTTTTTTGGGGTCGCACTAATTGCGTTTGTGATTGTGATGATTTCTTTGTGCCAAAAGGGGTTGCAGATTAACGATAATCGCAACCAGCAAATTGCAGAGATTGTGGCCAAGGTTTATACCGAAGGTCGCAGCAAGGGAGTGAGCTGGGATACGACATCCAAGGTTAAACTTGTGGAGGATGTGCTTAAAGGCAAATTCTGTCTATACGGAGCATTTCGCGGGAAGTTCTTTGGACTTGAGTTTTCGGGCTCGCTAGATCCAGATCCAGCTCAAGTGGCTGATTATCTCGAGCTAGACAGGGATGGTAACATCTTTCTTTTTGTTCCTAACGGATGACTACATCTGGACTTGCACACGCGGGTCCAGATTTTTTTAATAATAATTTTGTTATTGTTTGATTTTAGCTTGAAAAAGTGTAGGATACTCACACAACTGTTCTTTATCAATTTTGTTTTGGTGCGTTTGCCAGAGCTGTTAGAGAACTATTTATCGATCACTATCATGCACAGAAAAAGGACACATGATTTTAGGGATGATAAATTGAATATTTGTCCCTATCTGAAAGCCACGGCATTTCTTTTGATTGGTTGTCTTGCACTCCTGAAGTTTTTGAGAAGCTCGGAACTCGAGGGTCGTGAATATGACAGCACTGTTCAGCTCGCTGCGAATATAGTCTATCAATTTCAGAGGGGTGAGACAGGTGGTGTAGTTTGGTTATTGTCCCGAGATGAAGAGTCCAGGGAAAATCTAATTCGTGCTGTAATCACAGGTAAAATGCCTGTTGATGATATGTACGACGGTGAGCCCTACGGCGGTAATCAAGAGCTTGATCAGAATAAGTTCCAAGCGATACTCCCATACATAGGGTTTGGACGAGACAGGGTAGGTAACCCGTTTCTTTTTTTTGATCCCGAGGGTAGGCAACCAAAATCAAGCCAAAGTTTTTTCAATTCAACAGTTTCGCCCAAGTGGTGAGGCTGTTTTTTTATCCGCATACTACCTCCATTTACCCATTCGTACGAATGGGTAAATGACAGTGCGCTCCATTACCTTTTTTGATATAATTGACCCAATTAAGATTTTTAATTATTCATAAACCCTTAATCCCAAATCTACCCAATGCAAACTCTGTATAGAAAATATCGTCCAAATAAATTTAATGAAGTTATTGGTCAGGATAAAATAGTTGGGGCTCTAGAAAATTCTATAAAAACTGGAAAAGTTGGGCACGCTTATGTTTTTGCTGGCTCACGTGGTACAGGTAAAACTACTATTGCTAGAATCTTTGCTGATGCTCTATCTGTATCACAAAATGATTTATACGAAATAGACGCGGCATCCAATCGTGGTATTGATGATATTCGCGCCATAAAGGATGCTGTGAATACACTCCCTTTTGACTCTAAATACAAGGTTTATATTATTGATGAAGCCCATATGCTTACTCGTGAAGCCTGGAATGCACTTCTTAAGACTCTAGAAGAGCCGCCAGCACATGTGATATTTATTCTTGCGACTACGGAAATAGAAAAGATACCTGATACGATAATGTCCCGTTGCGAGTCATATCTATTCCGAAGACCAGATCAGAGTGTGCTGAAACAAGTGATAAGTAGGACTGCCAAAAAAGAGGGTTATGAAATAGAAGAAGAGGCGAGTGATGTTTTAGCACTTATTGCTGACGGATCATTCCGCGATGCTCATGGGGCTTTGCAAAAAATAATCTCATCTCTGACAGGAAAGAAAATATCCCTGAAGGATGTTGAGGATATTACAGGGGCTCCCAAATCTGAATTAGTGAATAGTTTGATAAGCTCTATAGATTCTAAGGATGTGGTTAAGGCGATTAGTATAATAGAAAATATTAGACAAGATAATTTGAATATAAAAGCGTTTACCAAACTTCTTATAGAAAAGGTACGCGCAATAATATTGATGCGAATTTC
>JAGOPQ010000028.1 GCA_017991915.1 Minisyncoccota bacterium
ATGCTAAGGAACTTTTCTATTTGCTCAACCAACCACTTCCAGATGGAGCAGGGCTCGATAGTCGCTTGGCAAGTAAATTAACAAAGAGAATTGGAATTTGGTTAATAGGACACAAAGGCTAATATGAAAATCAGAGACCTTGTTACACTTTCATTACGCGGATTTAAGACTAATACTAGTCGAACGGTTTTGACGGTGCTTGGTCTTGGAGTTGGAATCGGTGCCGTGCTTTTTTTGGTCTCACTTGGTTATGGATTACAAAATGTTATTTTGAATAGAATCACAACCGCGGACGCTCTGCTTACACTGGATGTTTCTTCAGTTTCAGATTTAATAAAGCTTGACGACGAAAGTTTGAAAACGATCAGCACTTATCCAGGCGTGACAGAAACTAGTCCAGTTTTAAGTTTATCTGGTCAAACAAGTTTTGGTCTTGAAACCACAGAAACTGTTTCGCTTGTTGTGGACAAACCCTTTTTTCGTTTAAGTGGAATTAACCTAGACGCTGGTCAAGAATTTTCTAGTGCGGAAGCTAGTGAAGTTGTTATTTCTTCTGCCACCGCGCAAATCTTTGGTTTCAGTAATCCAGACGAGATGATTGGCGAAAGAGTCGTTTTGAGTTTGTATTTATTTAACAATGAAAATAGTGAAATTGAAATCATCACACCCGAAACCGACTACAAAGTTGTCGGCATCATTAATGATGAAAATACCAGCTTTATTTATGTTCCCATAAATACTTTGCGCAGTATTGAATTACCGATATATTCAAATTTGAAAGTTAAAGTTGAAAACAGTGAACAATTAAATCCCGTGCGTGATTTCATCGTCAAGCAAGGCTTACTCGTTTCTTCAATTTCCGACACCATTGACCAAACTAAAAAGATTTTCGGAATTATTCAAATTGTACTCGGTGTCTTTGGCTTAATCGCACTTGTGGTCTCGGCAATTGGTATGTTCAACACTATGACCATTGCGCTCTTAGAAAGAACCAAAGAAATTGGTATAATGAGAGCAATCGGCGTAAGTAACGGTGATATTTCAAAACTCTTTTTGATGGAGTCAATTATCATGGGTTTTCTTGGCGGAATAAGCGGAGTTTTGATCGGTTATGTTGGCGGTAAAATTTTTAATATTGTGGTAAATATTTTGGCCAGAAATTTTGGCGGACAAGTTCAAGACCTATTTTATAGTCCAGCATGGTTCGTGGTTTTCATTTTAATTTTCTCTGGGGTGACAGGATTTTTAACAGGAATCTATCCAGCCAGACGAGCCGCAAGGCTCAACCCACTAGATGCGCTTCGTTACAAGTAATATGTTTAAAAATAATAACTTTAAAAAATATTTTTTCTCTGCCACTGCTTTATTGCTAATTGTTATTTTAATTGCTCAAACAATTGCGACACCAATTGCCGGCGCTGCAACTTATACTTTTAATCAAACTAGCTGGAATGGGGGAGCAAGCGCTACTGCTGGTACTCATCCAGCCGATCAATCGAGTTGGGATAAATATTTTTCCAAAGATGACAACTTGGCCGTTGTAAATTCTGGTGCAGAGTTGCAACTAAGCACAACAGGAAGCACTCTTGTTCAAACAGATGACGGCACAACCACTACCGGCTTTAATCTTTCAGGTGCAAGTTTTTCTAATACGTCAGTTTCTGGCACGAGCTCAAGTGCACAAATTGAAAACAGTAGATCAAATACTTCTGTTCCGATGCTCACAGCTGGGAATAACCATACACTTGCGCTTAAATCAAATGGCACAGTTTGGGCTTGGGGCTATAACTCTCAAGGTCAACTTGGTGACGGCACAACAACAGGCAGATTAATTCCAGCGCAAGTTAGTAGTTTGTCTGGAATAATTCAGATTGCTTCTGGTGCGTTGTTTTCTGGGGCCTCGTCTTCTTATGCAGTTAAGTCAGACGGAACTGCTTGGTCTTGGGGATATAACGGACAAGCTCAGCTTGGTAACGGTTCAACAACACAGTCAAATTCACCTGGCCAAATTAGCGGTCTTTCTGGAATAACGAGTATTGCTACAGGGTCTCTTACTGCTTATGCTGTAAAATCTGACGGTTCACTTTGGGCCTGGGGAGCAAACAATACTGGTCAAATAGGTGACAATAGTACAACTCAACGCTATACACCAGTTAGAGTTATTGGCCCAGTTGGTGGCGACACTTACTTAAGTAATGTTGTTTCGGTTGCAACGGGAGGCCAGCACAATGATTCTACTTCAACATTTGCATTAACATCAGGAGGCTTGGTCTATGCATGGGGATATAATGCTTTCGGAAATCTTGGTGACGCTACGGGAGTGCCACGTAATCGCCCGGCACTAGTTAGCGGCATCACTAATGTTATTGCAATTTCTGCGGGCTCAGCGACTGCATATGCTTTAAAATCTGACGGTACAGTTTGGGCTTGGGGAGCGAATGGCTCTGGTCAAACTGGAAATGGTACAACGTCAACTTCTGTAAACACACCAACTCAGATTTCAGGCTTGTCTGGTATTACAGCAATAGCAAGTGGAACTGGTTCTGGTTATGCATTAAAATCCGACGGCACTGTTTACTCGTGGGGTCAAAACAACCAAGGTCAACTTGGAGACGGTAGTTCTACCCAAAGAAGTTCTCCTGCCGTAATTGGTGGTCTTTCTGGTATTACTGGTATTTCTGCTGGTTCAACTCATGCTTTTGCCATAAAATCTGACGGTTCGGTTTGGGGTTGGGGTTACAATGCTGTTGGGCAAATTGGTGATAATTCTACAACACAAAGAAAAAGTCCTGTTAGGGTGAATGGAGAATCTGGCTCTCCGTATTTTGCAGCTGGAAATCTTTCTTACTACACTTCAGGTACATACACTTCAGGAGTTATTGATTTAGGAATTCAGCCAGTATCTTTTTCAACTCTTAGTTTTACAAAAACTACTCCAACTAGCACAACTCTTACTGTTGATGTTAGGGCAGGCAATAGTTCAAATACAAGTGACGGTTCTTGGACGAGCTGGCTGACCAATGTTTCAACCGGCGGAGACATAAGTTCTCTAGGCTCGCATCAGTATTTTCAATATAGAGCAAACCTAGCCAGCTCTGATGATTCGGTTACTCCATCACTTCAGGATATTACAATTGGTTACAATACTTACCCGGCAAGCCAGTCTTTAATTTCTTCAGCCTACGATTCAACAGACAGCATAAATATTATTGGCTCAATAGCGTATGATGAAAACGAGAGTTTACCATCTGGAACTGGTGTAATTTTTTCTATTCGCACAGCCGCGACACAAGGCGGTTTAACTTCAGCAAGTTGGTCTGATTTTACAAATGCCACAGCCAACTGTTCAAAGACAGTAACAAATGTTGAGTGTTCATCGAGTGCAATTCCGTCAGGTTTAAAAGACGGTAGTGCAGATAGGTGGTGGCAATATAAAGTTACACTTACTTCAACTGGAACAGCAACGCCAACAGTATATGCAACGGAGGTAACTTATGTTGTAAATGCACCGCCTGAGCTTCAAAATGTAACTGCATCACAAGGCACAGATGGTTTAGTAAATATTTCATACGATGTTAGGGATTCTGATACTCAGACAGGAAGCTCTACTCCAGGAGAAGTAACTCCATCGTTTGAATACTGGAATGGAACATCTTGGGTTACGGCCATAACACTTAGTTCAGGCGCGACAACAGACAAAGATGTAGATGACACAGACTGGTCAACATATACCGCGACTTGGAATCCGAAAATTGATTTTAATGTTAAATATATAACGACTGCAAAAATACGAGTAAAGGTAAATGATAATGAAGTTGCAAATAATTTATATTCACTTGAGTCGGCAACCTTTACTCTTGATACAAAAAATCCAGTCGTAAACTCATTTATTTTAGATGCAAGAGGTGATGCCTCTGACAACATAACAATTGACGTAACTGAAGATACTTTGAGCGGACTTAAGATGAAAATTTCTAACAACTCTGACTTGTCGGCTGATGGTGTTAATGGTAC
>JAGOPQ010000012.1 GCA_017991915.1 Minisyncoccota bacterium
ATCAATCACGCGGCGTCGCTCCATCAGACTTTCGTCCATTGTGGAAGATTCTCGACTGCAGCCACCCGTAGGTGTATGGTCCGTGTCTCAGTACCATCGGTGGGGGTCAGCCTCTCAGCTCCCCTAGGCGTCATAGCCTTGGTAGTCCATTACACTACCAACTAGCTGATACCGCACAGGCCTTTCCCAAAGCGAAATTCTTTACTCTTGCGAGACCATCGTGTATTAGTCCGGATTTCTCCGGATTATTCACGACTTTGGGGGAAGTTCCTGCGTATTACTACCTCGTTCGCCACTAACTAGAAACCCCAATCCGGCACTTGATTCCAATCGTATTGCTACTTTCAGTTTCTTATACATTCATGGGACTAGTCCGTTCGACTTGCATGCCTTATCCACGCCGCCAGCGTTCATCCTGAGCTAGGATCAAACTCTAACTAAAAGTTAGGAACGAAACAAAACAAAAAACAGCAATGCTTTTGTGTTTGTATTTGGAAATTTAATTCCTGCCCAACCCTAGCTCTAAAAATTATTTTTATGAAATATTTTGAGACTTGCGTCCTCCCGCGAACGGGAGGGTTCTCAATCTTGCCCCCGATCCAAGAACTCCTTGGGTGTCGGGGGCTATTTTGTTATCAATTTACATATTCCTTTCCCTGCCAACGTGGCGGGGAAACAAAAACGTCCTATCCCAAACGGGTTAGACGTCTGGGGAGTAGTATATATGAGAGCCTTGGTCATGTCAAGCATAAAAAACAAGCTGAAATAGCTTGTTTTTTATGCTTATTTTCCCGATATGAGAACGTCTCGCCGATAGGACAAACTAGGCCCTAATTCCCAATTTGCAAGAAAGAAGACATTGAAGTTCTAACAGAAGATTGGACAGTTTTCACAGAAGATCCAGCTGTGGCACTTATTTGGTAATAGTAAGTGGTATTCTTTGTTAAACCAGTAAGTGTCAGGGTGTGGGTTGTAGATAGATTGGTGTCAGACACACTCTTGGTAAAATTACCAGATGAAGTTCCAAAATTCACAACTCCAGTTGTAGCTTGGTTGGTGGTCCAAGTTATTGTCACGGAAGTAGTAGTTTTCTTTGAAACACTATATGAAGTTATCTTGAGTGCAGTAGCGGGAGTTGTGATTTGCGCAGATGCGCTTTGTGCAGATGCGTTTCCAGCTGCGTCATATGCGGAAACTGTATAAGCATATGTAGTACCGGCAGAAGCAGTAGTGTCCACGTAACTCGCAGCCACATTACTTGTTAACTTTGTTCCATTGCGGTAAATATTGTATCCAGCCACACGGACATTGTCGGTGGATTCACTCCAAGTTAAATTAACCTGCGAAGAAGAAGGGGCGGTAACAACTAAATTCTTTGGTACAGAAGGTGCAGATGTATCCTTGGCGGTTGTCGCGGTGGTTACACTTGATGCAGAACTTTGATTGGAGGTATTTCCAGCTGCGTCATATGCGGAAACTGTATAAGCATATGTATTCCCCATTTGAATTGATGTATCAGAATAAGTTGCAGCAGAACCATTCCAAACTTTTACACCGTTTCTGTATAAATTGTAGCCAGTAACACCCACATTGTCAGTAGAAACCGCCCAAGAAACATTCACTTGTGAACCTGAGTAAAGCGTAGCTACAACACTTTGTGGTACTGTTGGCGCTGAAGTATCTGTTGGTTGTGGCACCACAGGTGGTGGAGTTGTTGTTGCTGTCGCAACACTGTAGTCTGGAGACACACCCTGAGGATTACTAGTTGAACGATTATTTGTAATTGTTTGATTAGATTTAGTATCTAGAAGTGCGTAGGAGGTTCCATTATTACTGCCGTACAAAGACCAACCAATAGGGTCACGACATGTACTATCGTTCGCAGTTTTCCACCTATATCCATTGAAATTTACCGCATTACCAGATCCAACATCTACAATTACTTTTGAGCTACCGAGGGTGGCATCTCCCCCATCTAAATCAAAGTTGAAATCTAACCACTTCGTAGCTACATTTTTATCAATAAGATTTGATGAACCTTCAGCTGATGGATTGGATCCGCCTGGATTGGAAACACTACTACCGTTTGGCCAAGCCACGACTGTTCCATTTTGTAATAAAATTAATTCATTTGCTTGAACTGAATTGTCTACACATTTTCTTTGTGTAACATCCCATTTTACATAACGGTAAGATGTCTGTAGTGGTGCCACATCTGACACAACCACATTTGTCCATGTACTACAATTATTGTTCTCATTTGATTCAGTAATTGTACCTGCAAAAGAAGAATTGTTGTCAGCACAAACTCTCACAGAATATGTTCCCGCTGTTGTGAATGTATATGAAGATGAATTTGCTGGGGCGTTTCCATTCGCAGCCAGCGTAGCTACGCTGTTCACAGAAAGTGAAGAAACTACGCCACCGCCATTGGCCGCTGTGGCTACTTGGAAAAAATTACTGAAACTAGTTCCCGTGGAAGCATTTCCGGAGTTAGAAATAGTTGCTGAAAACGTGAGTGGAGTGTTGACTACTGCACTACTTGGAGATGGACTAGCTGCGCTCAATTCCGGCAGTGAAGGTGGTGGTGGTAATGGAGGTGTGACTGGTGGGGGTGTTACTGTACCACCAGATAGTGCAGCCATTGCAGCTGCCGCATCTATTCTACCCCAGCCAAATCTGTCATCCCATCCAGCAGTTCCCAAATCTTTAGCAGAGGCAAATAGAGTATCGCGAATAGTTTGTGGGGATGCTGTTGGATTTTGAGACCACATCAAGGCAAGTAGACCGGCAACTTCTGGGGCCGCACTAGAAGTACCACAAAATCCGCGATATCCACCACCATTTGCGGTGACTGTTGCACATCCCGGAGCTGACACATCCACATCCATTCCGTATGTTGACCAACCATACAAAGCATCTCCACCATCTGAACCAGAAACCAAAATAGCGTAAGGATCATTGTATAGTGCATTAGATTTTGCGCCACTATTTCCCTCGGAGCGGACCAACATTCCACCTTTATCCCAAAGATATTTTGCAGCTACGTCTATTGTAGATACAGTACTAGCAAAACCTCCAAAGCTATTATTCACAACCTTTGCTCCGTTGTCAGCAGCATAGGTTATGGCTCTAGCAATAGTAGAAGCATACGCTAAACCACTCGGATCACTGACGCGTAATGGCATAATTTTAGAATTCCATGTACTACCCGCAATTCCAACCCCATTGTTACCAATAGCGGCTGCAACTCCGGCCACTGCGGTACCGTGACCTTGCACATCTCGTGCATCAGAATTGTTATCATAAAAATTCCAACCAGAAACACAGCTCGCTGCCAAATCTGGATGAGTACAATCCACTCCGGTATCAGCAATACCGACGATGACAGAAGCAGAACCTGTATTCGTATTCCAAGCTACTGGTAGGTTCACCATAGTTTTATTCCACTGTGAAGAGAAGCTTGGATCGTTGGGTGTGGCGGTTATTTGAAGTAATGGATCTACTTCCGCGAAATCAATATCACCCTTGTTGTCACGAAGAATATTTTGCACAGCTTCCTCTGGAGTAAACCCAGGGTCAACACTCAAAACATCAACATCCACTTTATCAATTCTGTTCTTTTTTTGAAGTTTGTGTTTAGAAAGCACATTACCACGTTTAGTATTGTTGGTTGATTTTTTAAACTTAACCAAGATACGATCACTGGCAATAGGTGTTTTCGGAGTCATAATCACCGAAGCATCGCCTTTGATTGCAATAGCTGAAAGTGAATCTTCGGGTACAGAATTGCCAACAATGATGGCATTAGCACAAAAAGTCACCATGATTGCTAATATGAAAAAATGTAGCAATGAAATATAAGGAGTATCGTGCCATGCGCGATAGAACGGCACAGACTTGGACAATTTATTGTGAAGCTGTTGCATAGAAATATGTTTTAGTTGGTAAAAATATTACATCATCTCCTTGGCATCTGCCTCGGACATGAACTTGAACATATTTCCACCACAAGTAACACATGTACCCTTTGCAGAGTATCTATTCTTTTCATTCTTTGTAACTACAGGATTTGTCATTACCTGCATAGTAGGTTTATTGTTAGCATCTCTACACTTCATACACAACGCTTTTAATTCTTTAGCCATAATTTTTTTTCTTACTTCAGCCTAAGGCCGATCCGCCTCTGGCGAAAACTATTAATAATATGCTTCGATTATAACATATGCATATATTGAAGTATATTCAACCCCCAATACACACCTACATAAGCTTTTTAAGCTTCTTTTCGATAAACTTCTCCACCTCATCTATGTTGGTCTCTAGGTCTCTAAAGATACTTTCCTCCTTTTTACTAAGCACTCTATCCATTTTTATTTTTTCCAACATTTTTAGTTGATCTTCAAGCTCTTCTTTTAGAAGCAAGGTCGCCTTGTGAACTTCGGTGACGGTCTCCTCCAGCTCATGACGAATCTTTTTCCTCAAACCAAAGAATTTATGCCAGCCCAAGTATAGAAGAATCAACAAGACAAGAAGGATAATCAAAATCACCATTAATCCAACGATTACTGTTGTCATTTTTACAAATTTTGTTTCATTTACTGATAAATAAACTTTTTCCGAAGGCTGACTTTTTACTTTATCGGACAAAATATTTTCAGCCCAGATATTTATCACTCCCAGGGTTTGGATGCCATCAGTGGTGACAGAAAATGATCCATCAGCGGTTATGCTTTGGGTATATTTTTTAATTTCTTTTCCTTCGGATTCTAGGGTCACTACCACTTGTTTATTTGGGTAGTCAGTTTTGCCAGAAATCACCACCTTGTCCCCTTTTGTTATTTCATTACTACTGAGTGACAATACTGGAGTTGAGATAAACGGTGCAATGATGGTGAGAAGGGCTTCTCTTTTGTTGCCTGCCTGATCATAAGCCACTATTATCAAATCATGACTACCGGGTTGTAAGTAGGGCAAGGTGTATTCACTGTTTACCAATTCCCCTTTTTTAATAGTTATAATAGGATTACTATCTACTTGGATTGTATAATAATCTATTCCGCTATCAGCATCTTTGGCATTTAGTTTTACAATATTTTGATTATCATAAACACGGGATGTTGGAGTAAACGGTTCAGGTGGAATTGTGTCCTCGTTTTTTTCTGGCTCAGGGTTTTTAACCACTGGCACTACTTTAGGCTCTACCACAGCTGGGCTAGAAATTACAATAGAACTAGAATTTTTGGCAGTCAAAATGTCAGTACCCAAACCATCATTCTCTCTGACGGCACCATCTGTGAAAATCAACGATGCGGTTCCGGGCTTTTTGGTTTTAAAAGTGATCGAAGCTATAGTTCCGTTCGTTCCATTAAATCCAGGGTTAGCCACTCCCCCATTAAAAACTATTTTACCAGTGTTGTTGGAAAATGTTGGCTCTTCAACCCAAAGTGTAAAAATAGAAGAACTTTTGGTTATTGATACTACGTCCAGTAAATCTGTGGGAAAAGCAATCGTCGCTTCTCCATTATTTATGTATTTACCGACAGTGTTTACTACAACCTTTACAGTCACAATATTACCATTGGTAACAGTTGAACTACTGGGTGCAATAGAGAGTGTGGCTGCGTTTGCATCATTCGATGTGAACAAACACACCAACAAAAGTAAAAAAATGGGCGAGGCAAATTTTAAAAAATTATTGCGCATTTTTTATACTTCTTTTTCGGCGAACTAAATTAATAAGTTTATATACAACCCCGATGATTAGCAGGGTCACCAAAATTGACAACCAATTTATTGGCTGACTACCGCCCATAGTAGAGATTTGAAAATTACCCGCTTTGTCGTACGCTGTAACCACCACATCGACGGATTTGTTTTGTTCTATCAATACATAAGTTGTTCCACTTCGTACTGCCTCATAGCCACGCTCTCTTACCTCATAATAACTAATTCCGGACTGAGAATCTGTGGTCTCAAAAGAAATAAATTTCCGGCCGTCAAACAAATTTGGGTCTTCCACTAAACTTATTGTGAATGGTTCTGGGGCTACATTGTCATTGGAAATAACTTCTTTCCATTTATCTTTAGATTCCCCATTAGATGGAGCAACCACAATAATTGAAGCATCCTTGGTAATGTTTATAGCTGTACCAAGGCCATCATTTACATAGGCTGATAAAGAATTTGGATTCACGCTGAATTTTCCAGAAGCATTAATTTTAACGACTAATTTAAAAATCAATAAACGATCTCCGGCAACACCACCCGGCACTCCACCTATAAAAGAAATTTTTCCATTACTCTCAAGTGAGGGTTTTCTCGGCCACAGAGTAAAAACAGAATTCACCAAACTTATATCTTGAATTTCAAAATTACCATTGTGTTCATCGGACAATGATATGGATCCATCAATAGAATTAATAACTGCGCCCTCTGTGTTGAGAAAAACATCAATGATGCTCGTATCGCCTGAAGACACCGCACTCTCTGCGGAGGCAGAAATTGTAGCCGCAGAAACATTCATAGTGTGCAAAGACAATAAAGAAAATACAGCTAAGAAAATTATGGCAAATTTATATTTCATATAGATTTTTTACCCCACTGATAAAGCATAATTGAGAAATCAACAGAATCCACTTTATTATCTGTGTTTATATCAACACATGGATTTTTGAAAGGAGGACTGGTTTTCCAGAAATACAACAAGATAGAGAAGTCGGTGGAATTCACAAATTGGTCTTTATTAAAATCTGCTCCATTACACACACCTCCAATAGGTGCAGGCGCTGGGGTGATTCCAACGCTACCTCCACCTCCTCCGCCTCCGCCTCCAGCCCCAGCTCCTCCCGCAGATACAGTAAATACCCTAGATGCTCCAGAACTTTCTGTACCGAAATAAACTACTAATTTAAAATAATACGTGCCGGCAGTGGAAACACTCGCAGAAAGAGTGGTGTTCCAATCTTCACTTGGATTTATAAACTTTGCAGCCATCGCATAATACGCATCATCATTGCCACCACATGGATTGTTTACATCAGTAACTACACACCATTCATATTGATACTCATACCCAGTGAGGCCTTCATTTGTAATCGTGACATTGCCAACAATAGAAGTTGTGCTAGTTGCAGTTACAGAATTTATCAACACTTGCGCAGGAGATCCTGCCACCTCAAAGTAATCATTGGTTTTCACAATTTTTCCACTCTCTACCTCTGAAGAAGCAACTACTTCCCACAAACCTTGGGCAGCAGAACTATTTACAGAATACGTATACTCATACACACCAGTCGACACCAAACTCATCGGTACATCTGCAACCACTACGTTCCTGTCTACATCATAAACAGTAACTGTTGGTGTGGAAAAAGGTGCGGTGGGTGTAGCACTACCATCTATTATAAAAACCTTGGTTCTGTATGTTTGGCCGGTTTGCACACGCTCTACATTGCCCATTTTCACCGCCCAACTTCCACCTATAGCGGTAGCCCTAGAAGACACAGTGGCATCCAAGTTGTTCGCCACTTGCTCACCCACTGAACCCACAGTAGTTAATGTTGAAGAAAGTACATTCCAGACATCGGCTGCCGTTATGTCGTTACCATAACTTGTCAAAGTACGAGTAGCATTCGCCCAAACTGCGGTGGCCACAGCAGAAGTTGAGTAGTCTGACAAAGTACGTGAAGCATTGGCCCAAACATCCCCAGCCGTTAGTGTACTTGTGCCTCTAGTGGATACTTGTGCGTCTAAATTATCCACAACCCTTTTACCAATACTACCAGCCGTTGTTAATCCGGAGGTTGCTTTATTCCAAATAGAATCTACTGAACCAGAATCCAGGGTGACTGTGCCGGAATTTGTAGACCTTGTTCCGTATGACCACACATCAGCTGCGGAAATATCATTCAAAGAATTTATTAGTGTTCTGTTGGTTTGTATTTCTGTCACTACGTTTGATATAGTACCATCCACATTTGTCGCAACTTGTTCTCCAATAGAACCCACAGTGGTCAGTGAAGAAGAAAGTACATTCCAAACATCCGCAGCAGTTATGTCGTTACCATAATTTGAAAGTGTACGGGTGGCATTGGCCCAGACTGCGGTGGCCACAGAAGAAGTGCTGTAGTCAGTGAGAGTTCTAGTGGCCGAAGCCCACACATCAGCCGCGGTTAGATTGCTTGTACCTCGAGTGGAAACTTGAGCATCTAGATTGTCCACCACCCTTTTACCTATACTACCTGAAGTAGTGAGTCCAGAGGTTGCCACATCCCAGATTGCTTGTTGGGATGCAGTCGACAGATCCACTGTGCCACTATTTATAGAGCGTGTGCCATGCGCCCAGACATCGGCCGCTGAAACATTATTTAATGCAGAAATAGCAGAGAGTACATCGGTTATTTTACCATCCACGTTTAGTGAAAGCTGTTCTCCAATAGAACCCACAGTGGTTAAGGAGGAAGAAAGTACATTCCAAACATCGGCTGCCGTTATGTCGTTACCATAATTTGAAAGTGTACGAGTAGCATTTGCCCAGACTGCGGTGGCCACGGCTGGAGTTGCGTAATCAGTCAATGTACGTGTTCCAGCTGCCCACACATCAGCCGCGGTTAGATTACTCGTACCTCGGGTGGAAACTTGAGCATCTAGATTGTCAACAATAAGTTTACCGACACTTCCAGAAGTAGAGAGTGCGGAAGTAGCTTTATCCCAGATTGATGAAACAGATGCGCTCGAAATATCTACATTTGCTGTAAGGCTTCGTGTTCCAGCCGCCCACACATCGGTAGCGGAAATATTATTTAAAGCAGCCACAGAAGCCAATACATCTGAAGTTTTTGCATCTGAATTTGTAGACAACTGCTCACCTATTGATCCAGCTGTTACTAAGGACGCTGAAAGTACATTCCAGACATCGGCTGCCGTTATGTCGTTACCATAACTTGTTAGAGTTCTACCTGCGCTTGCCCAAACTCCCGCGGTGATATTGTCTACACCAGTGGTAGAAAGCGTGCGAGTAGCATTTGCCCAGACATCTCCAGCCGTTAGATTACTCGTACCTCGGGTGGAAACTTGAGCATCGAGATTATCTACAATGAGTTTACCAACACTTCCAGAAGTAGAGAGTGCGGAAGTAGCTTTATCCCAGATTGAACTTACGGACGCGCTGTCTATATTCACAGTTCCAGAATTTGTAGACCTTGTTCCATGTGCCCAGACATCAGCGGCAGAAATATTATTCAAAGAATTTATTAGTGTGGCATTCGCTTGCACCTCAGTCACGACAGTTGCTTCAGAAGCATCAATGTAACTTTCTGTGGCGAGAGACCCACCTCCAGCAATATTTTTTGTAGTTAGTTGTCTGGTTGGGGCAAAGGTGTTGTCCCAAATATCCGCTGCGACTGAACTCAAGGAAGTCACAGTACGCGTACCACTACTCCATATATCAGTAACTAATGAGCCAAAAGAAGTCAGGGTTCGAGAACCACTTGCCCAAACCGACGAAGCAATAGAAGCATCTGTAACTACTGGTTCCTTTAGGATAAAAGATTTATCTAGCTTCATCAAATCGCCCCCAATCAAAGTTCCACAAGTTATAAAAGTTGGATACTTACCTTCCACGAGTGGTGTAGTGTATGCATAATAATGCCAACCCGTGGCATCGTCTGTCATAGTGGCTTCATTTACTAAAGTAGCCCCAGCCGGAGAGTATATAGAAATTGTACAATCATCTGTGGTTGGTGTGTAATCATCATCATAGATGAATTCACCTATGGTTATAGCATCTCCGGGTATATAAGAGTCAGCAGCGTACACATTCCCAACAAAAACAATTGTAAAAAAAAGTACAAGAGTAATTCTACAAGTAATTCCAATTATTTTGTTTTGAAAATAATTAATTTTCACAAATTCATAGAAAAAACAAAAGCGTATTGTATTCACACCCTCAAATACAAAAACAAATTTGAAAAATAAGTGAAATTATTTTTTCTGACCGTCTTCTACACTACTATTATCTGTGCTCTTAAACATACCTGTTAGGTTTTTGAAGGCATCAGCGATGTCCTTTGCCAACACAGGAATCTTCTTGGAGCCAAAAAGTAAAACCATTACCACTGCTATAATTAAAATTTCTTTTGTGCCTAATCCGAGCATATATTTTTATTGATTAAATAATAATAAAACTAAACGATACTATTTTGTATCTTTTGTATCTGAGTCTTTAAAAGCTCCCATCAAATTCTTCACTGCATCAGCTATAGCCTGTGTAAGTTCTGGAATCTTTTTAGATCCAAAAAGTAAAACGATCACTACGGCGATAATTATTATTTCTCTTGTTCCTAGTCCAAACATATGATTTTGCTAAATCATGTCGCGTAAGCTCCATTGAGACGCGACACTATTTATTTTCTAAATTATTAAGTTACGACCATTATTATTAAATCGATTAAAGAATACAGTAAGTTCAAAAATTAATACCAGCGGTGCCGCCATTAGTATTAATGATAAACCATCAGTTGGTGGAAGTAAAGAGACAATGAGGAATATTATAACCACAGCATGCCTCCTTTTTGATCTAAGAAAATCAACACTCAAAATGCCGAGACGAATCAAGAAAGTTATCACCAATGGAAAGATAAACAGCAAACCGAGTAGTGTAGAAGTCAGTACCACTTGGTACACATATGAGCTGATGTCCCAATAATTAGTCACCCCTATGGCGATATTAACCACAGCGATTAATTTTATCGCGTAGTAGAGCATTATGGCGCTATACAAGAATCCCAACAGGAACAAACCAAGTCCAAGCGGCAAAGAAAGCAAGAAAAATCTGCGTTCGTTGCGTAAAAGCGCTGGTTTTAAAAAAGAATACAAATAGAAAATAAATATAGGCACAGTCACCAAAGATGCCGTAAAGAAACCAATACTCATAGCTAGGTCAACTAGTTGAAATGGCGAGGTTGTTACAATTGTAACTCCGGCCATTTGTAAATACTTCAAGAGTAATTTAATTATGGGAGCAATGTTGAAAAAACTGAGAACAAATACAACCGCAAATATCTTAACGAGCAAAACCAATTTACTACGTAATTCTTCAAAATAAACAGCGTACTTAGCAAGACCCTTTTGAAAATTATTCACAACATTACTCCGACATTATAAATATATTGGATCCACCACCAGTGACTTCTGGTACTTCCAATACGGGGAATTGAATACCCCCAGACTCAGTTAATATATCAGTAACAGAACCCGCATATATAGCAGAAGGTATTTCTAAAATAAAATCTTGACCTTCCCCTTCTTGAAAATTTACATCTTCTAATGCCATATATTTTAAACTATTTTTCTTTTAGATTTACGTCGCAAGATGCTGACTGGTTCTGTGACTGTAGGTATCTCAGGAACAACTTCGTCTATTGCGTCTGGTAATACTTCCTCTTCCACGAGTGGTGGTGTGGTACTTTCTGTATTGTCTTCGGTTGGCGGAACCTCTTCCACCACCTCCGCTTCTGCTGGTACCTCAATATCTTCTGGGTTCTCTTCAACTATCTCCTCTGGCACTTCCTCAGTCACCTCTTCCACTTCTTCCACTTCTTCTGGTATTTCCTCTTCGGTATTTTCGTTTTCGATCATTTTTTCTTCTGTCTTTTGCTGTTCATCTGTTATCACCTGATCCAGGGATGTCGCTTCTAGGGTACCGCTATTCATCTGAGCTAAAAGTTTCTCCGTCATTCTGACATAAGATGCTGCAGTGTGAGTAGACTCAGGATCAACAGCCAAAATTGCTCTACCAAGTTCTACAGGATCGTTAAATCCATAAACTATATTTCCGTATCGTATGTATTGCGCCTGAAAAGCTCCTGCCACTATATCAGGAGTTGAAATATCATAAACCTCTATTAACGCGGAGTCTTCATAATCCCCCGTTGCAGTAGCGACCTTAATATTTGCATTATCATTTATTCCATTATCTTTTTCAATATGAATCATTATATTTATTATGGTGTTGAGTATTGGGTTAGTAGTGCTCTAACTTTTATGTCATCTCCGAGCGATGCTGGAGTATAACGAATATAAGTTGTTTCGTTTCCTTTATCGGTATCATTATATGTAACCCAGTTGCTTCCACCGTCTGTACTTTTTTCCCACGTACCAGCAAGTGTTGTTGTATCATCATCATCAAGCTCCGCTCCTGAAACCGCGTGATAAATCCTCACTCGAAGTCTTGGTACTGTACCTCCAAATGCGGTTGAAAATCTCCATGCAAAAATCTTACTTGTAATTGATGAGTGCGCCACAGAAGGTTGGTAGTGGCTGTCAGTCGTATTATCTTCGTACGTGCAACAAATATTATAAACTCTGTTTGGAATACAAAGCGCTCCAATCGTGCGGAACTCAATTGCAAACTGCACTTCCGCACCTGGTAGGGCTGCAGATAGATCACCAGTTGTATCCACCAAAGTCCACCCACCAGAATTATCACTAATGCCACTTGTTCTGTAATAAATTCGAAGTGGCTCTGTTGGCATAGTTAAACCATTTTCTCCTAAATAATCAGCATTGTTCACAAAAACTCTTGAAAGTTTTTCAGCATTCGTGGTTGCCATCGCAGGTGTTATAAGTCTTTGGTTTACAGAACCTGTCGCATACGCCCAGTCTGCACCAAGTGGCACTGCATACATAATGTTTGTGGTTGAAGCTGTACCAGTGCGGACTAAATAAACCAACCCAGCTTGCGACCACACAGACAATAATGCTCCTTGTGGACTCGGATGAGGCACAGAATCATTATCCGCAGCTGACTGATCTTGCTGACCAGTATCGGCCAAAAACATATGATCAAACTCATATGATCCGGACGCGTCATACTTCGTTACATAAGCACGACGATGAGCTGTTGTTGCACCAGCACCTGTTGACGTAACGATAAGTCTATCAATCTGGTCAGCGATTTCGACACTCGTCAAAAGTGAAGATAAAGTATAGGTTCCTGAACCTCCTGTCGGAACTTCAGTCATGGAGTCCGCCACCCAGGAAGTGGCACCTTGCACAATGTCGGTGAGGACGGCACGATGTATTCTTGTGGTGGATGCAAAGTATAGACACTTCACACCAGATCCTGGCCCATGAGACAAGATTCCAATACGTCCATTATTTGTCTGAGTCACGGTTCCAGTAACGGTCTGGATTCCAGTTGTTAGCACCCATGCTGAAGCAGCTTTTCCTTGCTCTACACTTCCCAACGCAGAAAGGTTTGCTCTAAAATTATATTTGTAGACTTGTGGTGTGGTGGCGGCTTGAAGCTCAATGACGTAAGCATATTGTTCGGTCCAACTCACCCTATCGTCTAATGCAAGTCCACAAGAAATACCATTTCCTCCAACAATTACATACGAGGTACCACCAGCTACCGTAGTTGCTGATGAAATCGTTAGAGCTGTACCAGAAGCAACTGCCGTAATGGTAAACCATTCTGTAATAGCAGTAGGATTCGTTGAACCAAAACCAATCATACAACCAAGGTGAGTTGCCGCAGCCCAAGCAGTACCTCCAGCACCAGCAACAGATGTTGTTCCTGGTACTGTCACTGTTCCGACTGCATAGATAGAATCGAGATCAACCAAACTGTACACCGCTTTTGCTTTATCGACGGTTGTAGCAGCAGAAATAGTTGTTCCACCCACAACAAAATCGTCATACGAAATACCAGACGCCATAGAAAGCCCGGCAGCAGCAATCACGGTGGCAGTTGTTGTTGTTAAAATTCTCAAATCTTCAATAACATAAGCGGTGCTAGAAGATACAGTTATATTGGCTGCTACACCTCCCGTACCTGTTGGAGTAATGTTTGCTTGGAGTGTAAGTGAGGTGTCTGAACCCACAGCATTAATGTAGTACCATGTTGCAATTTGGGTTGGATCTGAACTACCAAAGCCGATACGGGAGCCAATGGCAATACGGTCTGCTGACCATGTTGTCCCTGAACCAGTAACAGTTGCACCTGATACACCCACGGTGCCAGTAGTATACTTTTCATACACCGCACGCATTCCACGAATTGTGTGTGAACCTCCTCCTGCAGGATACGTTAGTGTTATGAACCCTCTCCAAGTAAACAATGAAGTCATTCTGTCATACAAAAATAGAGAAATACGTCGAGTGGCTCCAGCGGCGGCAAGGTCAGCAAGAAAAACCCAATCTTTTTTTACTTCCTTATCAATAACAAAAGCAGTACCACCGGCAATAGTCCCAGCGTTCGTAGTTAGTGTTATTGATGTATTAGTACCAATCGCAGCGACTATATACCAGGTAGTAATATCAGCCTTATCTGTTGACCCAAAACCAATACGCGCACCGATTGGCACACCGTCGGCAAGCCAACCAGTTCCAGATCCAGTCACTGCAGTGCCAGAAACAGCAACAGTTCCTGTAGAGTACAGCCCTTCCTTATTAATCCAAGAAATAACATGCGGATAGGTAGAAGGAATTGCGGTTCCTGTTTCATTGGGACGGCCAACACCAATTTTAGTTGGTCCAGCAAAGTTATCAGTTGGCAAAGCGCCGGAATACTGCTCAATCAAATCCCCCGTTGTTGTCCGAGTGGAGTCGTAAGCTGCATAGTGAGTCGTGGGACCCGTAAACACATGTTCAATTGCGCGTTTTGCCATAGTTATACTTCTAAATAATCAATGTTAATTTGTACTGTAGTTGTTCCTAATATGACACAGTATAGCACTTCATTTACTCCACCCTCAATATAATTTGGGTGATTGTTTGCCCCATAGAGTCCTCCAGTTTTCGGGGAAACATATTTTTCATGATCGACTCCCCCAGAAGTAAATCGAAAAGAAACTGATGTTGCGTCAGCGGTAAGAGAAAAACGGGAAGCGAATACACGAATTTTTTTACCTGAACCTGGAGTAAGAACATTTCCCGATGCGGCCAGGTTTATTGATAGTTTTTCAACACTTTGACCCTCAATAATTGATGCCAAAGTCTCTTCGGTCGCAGGATTTATCCTTGTGTTGCTATCGTCCTTAAGGCCAACCACATTTGATGTGGGGGTACTACCAGCGACGTATGCGTCTACGCTTTTAGGAAACAATGTCGACGCCGCCATACCCAAACCAGCTACCCCAGCAACTTTCAAAAAAAGTCTTTTATTTCCGTCAATTAAATCTGAGTTTTCAGAATCAAGATTTTTTTCTGCATAATCTTTTTCCAAAACTTTTTGTGATGGCAAAGATGGCTTCGTGGGCGAAGCATTACGCGAATTTAAATTTAAAAGATTTTTTGAAATTCTCATGCAGACAATATACG
>JAGOPQ010000013.1 GCA_017991915.1 Minisyncoccota bacterium
AAAAGCTGTGTAAATTAAATTAATTTATATGAGAACCAAAGAAAGATTTTCCATAATTGCCCGAATAAAAAGTGCCACTCATGCGTGGCGTGGTTTGGGAATTCTAATTAAAACCACTCACAATGTTTGGGGGCATATTTTCTTTGGTTTGTTGGCGCTTTACCTGGGAACTATATTGAGCATATCGATCACAGAATGGTTGTTCTTGATTTTTGCTATCGGAATTGTTCTGATTGCAGAGACATTAAACACTGCTTTTGAGATAGATATAAACCTGACCTCACCAGAGCAACATCCCTATGCGCGTGACACCAAAGACGTAGCTGCTGGAGCAGTTTTGCTGTCAGTGATTATGGCCATAGTAGTGGGATCCATCATTTTTCTACCCAAAATATTCGCCCAATTCTAAATTGCCGGTTGGTTAAATTGTGATATAATTCACCCATGAATAATCAAATTAAAATTTTCGTTTCGGTTATAGGTATATTGGTTTTGGGTATTATTTCAGCAGTTTTATTGCGCAGTAACGCCACCCCTCCGGGTCCTGGAAAATTAGACACATTTGCTGGTTGTTTAAAGGAAAAGGGCGCTACATTCTACGGAGCTTTCTGGTGCCCACATTGCAAGACTCAAAAGGAGATGTTCGGCTCTTCAGTCAAACTTTTACCGTATGTTGAGTGTGCGCTCCCTGATGCTTCTGGTCAGAATCAACTTTGTAACGATAAAAAAATTCAAAGTTATCCAACCTGGGAATTCGCAGATGGCACTCGCCTCACTGGAGAGATACCACTTACTCAGCTAGCTGAGAAGACTTCTTGTGTATTGCCGAGTGATGATGCCACAACTTCTGCTCCAGTCGATGCAGGGTCAAGTAGTGCTGTAAACTAATATGAGCGATTCCGTACATTATCTAAACGTATTTTTAGGCCTGGGTGCGATATTGTTGCAAGTCGCCTCTGTCTTAGCTCTGGGTATGTTGTTTTTTGGTCCGAAGAAAAATATTTTCCTAGATTTCATCAATAAACATTTTCTGGTCCTGGGTTTTATATTTACTCTTTTCTCTGCATTGTTCTCCTTGGTGTATTCAGAAATAATAAATTTCGCTCCATGCATGTTGTGTTGGTATCAGCGAGTAGCTATGTTTCCAATGGTTATCTTGTTCGGGGTAGCATTTTGGGTAAAGGATAGGGCGGTGGTTCGTTATGTGTTACCACTGGCTTGTCTTGGATTCTTGGTTTCTGTATATCAAAATTTCTTCTATTACTTTGGTGAAAGTAGCACCCTGCCTTGCGATGCTTCTGGCGTATCTTGCTACCAACAGCTAGTGTCTGAATTCGGTGGATATATCTCTATCCCCATGCTGGCGCTGACTGGTTTTGTGGCAGTGCTGACTCTGCTAGCTATCGCACACTTCTACAATAAGGAGAATATTGATTAAAAATATGAATCCTGAAATACAAAACTTAGATAAAAAAATAGAGGAGCAGTCAGTCAAAATAGATGCCATCTATAAATCCGTAGAAAAGACTCGCAAATACTTTCTAGTAATTATCTGGATCACCGTGTTGGCTGTGGTTCTGCCGATAATTGGTTTAGCTTTTGCGATTCCGAGTTTCTTGGATGTCTATTCCAATCTTAATTTTTAATATATAATAAATATTATGAATAAATATATTTCAATTTTATTGGTAGTTTTGGTTGTCGTGACTGGAGTGTGGCTCATGGTCAAGGATGACAAACAGGGAGGTGTGGAGGAAGTAAATATTAATAATTTAAATACAGAGTCAACTGACCAAACCGAAAAGAAAGCGGATGATCAAGTGACTACTACAAATAATAAAGAAAAAACCATGCAAGCAACAATACACACAAACAAGGGCGACATTACAGTTGAATTCTTTGATAAGCAAGCTCCAAAGACAGTAGCGAACTTTACCAAGCTTGCCGGCGAGGGATTTTATAATGGTATTAAATTTCACCGAGTCATCAAAGGCTTTATGATCCAAGCTGGCGACCCGCTGACCAAGGATGATACCAAAGCCGGACTATGGGGCACAGGAGGCCCTGGATACCAGTTCGCGGATGAGATAGACCCAAAGACTGATTTGTACACAGTGGTGGGCTACAAGAAAGGTGTCATGGCTATGGCCAACTCTGGACCAAACACCAACGGCTCACAATTCTTTATCATGACCGAGGACTATCCACTACCACCGCTTTATACTATTTTCGGCAAGGTGGATGCTGGGCAAGACGTAGTAGATGCGATAGCAAATGTAAAAACTGGCGCAGGCGATAGACCAGTGGATGCAGTCATTATTAATAGCATAACCATAAAATAAGTTGCATCACGCTAATCGGACGGTTGCGTGATGTGGTTTCGCAAAACCAATGGGAAAGGGAAACAACGCATATAGAAAAGACGTAAAGAAGCCAAAGAAGAACAAAGAAGCAAAGAAAAAGTAAGACAAAAATCCTCAGCGCAAGCTGGGGATTTTTATTTGGTATAATTACCTTATGTTTACGAAAAAGGAAATCGCATTAATACGGAAGTTGAATACTCCAGCTAAGGTGCAAGATTTTTTGAATTCTATTCCGTTTAATTTTGAAAAAAAAGGGGAAACTTTGAAGTCTCCAGAGAGAGTGCTGCGCACCAAGAGCGCGCATTGTTTTGAGGGTGCACTGCTCGGTGCATATATTTTGTCTTTGCATGGTTTTAAGCCCTTGGTACTTCATCTACAGTCTACCGAAGCAGACTATGATCACGTGATAACTCCATTTCAGGTATATGGACTCTGGGGTGCATTGTCCAGGACAAACCATGCCGTGCTCCGGTATCGTGAACCAATTTATAAAAATATTCACGAGCTGGTGATGTCATATTTTCACGAATACTTTTTAAAAAGTGGTGTGAAAACTTTACGTAGATATTCTGACCCGATGGATTTAAATATTTTTGGTACAGACTGGGTGCACGAAGAGCACGACCTGTGGTACATAGATAAAAAATTGGATAAAGTAAAACATCATAATATTCTCACGTCCAAGGCTATAAAAAATTTACGCAAAGCCGATAAAATTGAAATCAAAGCAGGGGAGATAAGGGAATACTAAATATTGACTTTTGGGGTGAAAAGGTGTATAATATATAGATATAGTACTTTTACAAGCTACTCATTTTCGCCATAGCTTTGAGTGATTCAAGATTGGATTTTTCAAAGCTATGGCGACACTTCCGTTCGCCAGGCAAAAACTAGCTACCCTTCGGGAGTAGCGGTACATAGGAGTTCCTATGGCCACGCCCAAATTTAACCAAGCGATGCACACTCTCAATCTCATCAGCGACCAGAACCCGTCGGATGACGACATTCTGAAGCTGCATGATGGCTACCTCACCGATCTGGTGAGAGCCATCAAGCTTGGGACAGTACCTTCGCGGGGCAAGTTTCACCAGGCTGTCGGTTTGGAATCTGCTCCACTGTCTTCACCTGCTACTCGCCATCTGTATGAAGATGTGGAGATTGTGATTTCAGCTACGGATGGTGCACACAATATCGCCCAAGCCAAGCACGTGTTTGCTGGCTACATCGATCCGGATTTCGTGAACTGGGGTCTCGACGAAGTTGGCGAGGCTACTCCGGCAACAAGGGCGCAGGTTGAAGAGATAACGCAATCTGGAACCTTTCGCGGAATCGTTGAAACGTTTGGGGTTCATCCCGATCGGCTTTGCCTCACCCAGCACCAGATCATTCAGTTCTGCCTGGAACACAGCGATAAGCTGCGGACCCATGGCTATGGAACCTTCTTTCTCTTCAGGGGTAAGACGAGGAGGTCCAAGTTCTACGTTGTGCGTGTTGGCCTCAGCCGCACTGGTCATCTTGTTGCGAGGGTCGAACAGCTCTACGACGGACAATTCTGGCCTGCTGAGCATCGGCATCGCTTTGTGTTCCCTCAACTGAACGCTTTGCAGTCGACCAAGTAGCTTTCAATCATTCGCCTTTCGACTTTTTCTCAGTCATGAGATCGTCGGAGGGCGATTTTCATTTTTACTTCAATATTTTTAATTTTGGTATACTAAACATATGATTAAAAAAGCTGTGTTTGCAGGAGGGTGCTTCTGGGGACTAGAAGATCTAATACGAAAACAAAAAGGCGTGGTGAATACCACGGTTGGTTATACTGGTGGCAATGTAGAGAACCCGACATACATGAACCATGAAGGTCATGCTGAAGCGGTAGAGATAGAATATGACGATATACAGACTTCATACAAGGCGCTTCTAGATTTCTTTTTCCAGATTCACAACCCGACAACTCTAAATCAGCAGGGGAATGATCGTGGTACTTCTTATCGTTCAGCTATTTTTTACGCAAACGAGGAGGAGAGAATGGAAGCTGAAAATTTTATAAAAATAGTAAATGACTCTAAGCGCTGGCCCAACCCTGTGGTTACCACCCTAGAGCCACTTACAAAATTTTATATAGCTGAAGATTACCATCAAGATTATCTAGAAAAGAACCCAGGTGGGTACACTTGCCACGCTATTTATTTTGATAGTTACCTAAAACAATAAGATTTTATGAAAGAAGAACACAAAAAAATTATGGTTTTTGGGACTTTTGATGGCTTGCACCCAGGACATTTGAATTTTTTTAAACAGGCCAAAAAACTTGCCCAAAATCACCTTTTGATAGTTTCTATTGCCAGAGATATAAATGTAAAAAAAATCAAAGGTCGTTTTCCGATCTTGAATGAAAAAAAGCGCTTGATGTTATTGAAAAAATGTATTTTAGTGAACAAGGTGGTGTTGTCTGGCACCAAAAATTACCTCCCTCACGTAATAAAAGAAAAGCCGGACATCATAGCCCTCGGTTATGATCAACGGGCTTATGTGACGAACTTAAAAAAAGATTTAAAAAACAAGGGTCTTTTGGTGAAGATTGTTCGCCTAAAACCTTACAAGGAAAAGGTGTTTAAAAACAGCTTGCTTCGCAAAAAAACAATAAAAACTAAGTAGGATTTATTTCACCTCTTTGAGGCGAATGCTGAGTAGCATACCTGAGAACATGATGGCTCCGAGTACAAAGAATAAATATTTGAAAGATGGAACGAAGACTAGAATGGGAATAGCGCAAAGTGGGGCGATGATAAATGACACTGGGTTGGTATTGCGGAAGAAAGAAAGCATATCTGCGTCCTCTTCTTTTTCACATTTAAAGAAATAACTTTCACTCATGACTTCGATGCAGGCTGCACCCACACGAGTCATAAACAATATTCCTGCCCATAGGTATAGAGTGGGTACGGTAATGAGGGGAATGATCATGGTGAAAACTCCACTAATGAAGAATCCAAACAACAATATTTTCTTCTCACCGATTTTGTCTGATAGTCTGCCAAGGGCGACATCAAAAAACATAAAAGGTAAAAGCATTATGGTAAAGATGATACCTATTTTATCCCAGCCGAAGCCCAAGTATTCATGCAGATATATTGGAGTGTAGATGACCATCCAAGCAAAGAAAAATCGCAAGATTAGATTTATGAAATAAATTTTAGTTATATTTTTATCTTTCAAAAAAGAGATGATGGTTTTTCGTATGGGCACCATGGTGTATTTGGGATCCTTAAATTCGCGAAGGAATATAATAAATACAAAACACATCACCAGCATAAAGAGCGCCGCCACTATGTATATTCCGCGGAATGAACTTTGAGTGATGATAGAGCCAGAGATCAATTGTGCCACCACCCATGCTGTGTTTATGGACATCAGGTACATACCACGCACTCTGCCGATGTCAGTGCGCTTGGAGAAATCTTCAATGAATATATCTACAGAAGCAAATAGGGTATTTGTAGCCACAAAGTATAAGACGAAGGCAGATATTACCATCCAGCCAGTGTTGCCAAAAGCCATAAGTAGGAAAGCCAGAATGCTCAAAATGGAGAACAGGATGGATGTCATCCGGTTTCCGAGATAATTCAGCACTCGAGGCATTTGTATCATGCCGACTATGGTCAAGATAGAAGCTAGGATGTATATCACTCCTACGTTGTAAGCGCCTAGATAGGTCTCCAAGTAACTTGAGTTTATATACGAAGTCAGCGCGAGCGGTATAGAGCCTATGAATCCCGCCAAGTATATTATTTTTCTATTGTGGCGCATCATTCCGTTTATTATACGCTAAGTATAACGGGAATCACTAGTGGTCTTTTAGCAGTTTTTTGGTACAAGAATTTTGATACAGTTTCACCGAGTCCGTTCTTGATGTAGTCAAAGTCTACAGGGTTCATTCGTGCAGTCGCATCTTCTACTGTTTTCTTGATGATTATGCGTACTTGGCGAAGTAGTTCTTGGTTTTCTTTCAAGTAAACGAAACCACGAGAGATAAGGTCTGGAGATTTTTTTAATTTTCCAGTTTTTTGATCTATGAGCGCGATGATGACAAACATACCATCTTCAGCCAGCATTCGGCGGTCACGGATGACCACGTCTTGGGTATCAGAGATAGAAATTCCATCTACCATCATCGCACCGGATGGTGCGCGCTCCTTACGCACTACTATCTTCTTGCCATCTGGTGAAATTTCAATTAGGGATCCATTGTCTGGAACCACTATATTTTCTTCACTCATGCCTAGTTCCATAGCCAGTTCTTTGTGGCGGACTAGCATTGAGTGCCAGCCGTGAATAGGTATGAAGAATTGTGGATGAGTTTTTCGGTGCAACCACTTTATGTCTTCTTGGTTTCCGTGACCAGTAGCATGCACGAAGTCTTCACCTGAAGTTCGGAAGCTGATAATGCGTACACCTTGGCGGGTGAGCCCGTCTTTCATTTTCTGCACCTGGAGTTCGTTTCCAGGCACGATTGATGAAGACAAGATTATGGTGTCACCCTTGTGTAGGGCGAACTTAGTGTGAGTTTTGTTCGCTGCGCGATTAAGTGAGGCAAATTCCTCACCCTGAGCTCCAGTCATCAATATCAGTACTTTGTTCGGTGGGTAGTCGTTGGCCTCTTCGATGGGGATGATGGTGCCTTTCTTTGGTTCAAAGAGTTTTGCTTCGATCGATACCTCAATGTTGGTTTTCATGCTTCTTCCGTCCAAAGCAACTTTCTTGCCCAGCGCTTCAGCTGTTTTCACCACATGAGTTAGTCGGGTTATGGAAGAGGAAAAAGCGGCCATAATGATTCTCCCGTTTATTTTTCTGAGCAGACTATCAAGGCCTTCCAGGGCCTTAGCTTCGGGTAGGGAAAAACCCTCATTCTCTATGTTAGTTGAGTCGGTGAGAAGGAGAAGAACTTTTGCATTATCAAATACAGCATATTCTTTCTCTTCATCTTTGGTAGGTTTACCGTCGACATGGTCTAGCTTGTAGTCTCCTGGAGTTACAATCCAGCCGTGTGGAGTTTCGATGATGATACCCATGGAGTCGGGTATGGTGTGAGTCACTCCAAAGAATCTAATTTTCATCTCGCCGCACATAATGACGGAATCTTTCTCCACAATATTTTCTTTCATAGCTGGGAGCTGTGGGAATTCTGCCTGACGCTTGCGCATCATCAGGATGGAAAGGTTTCGGGAATATACAGGCGGATTGCCGATACGTGAGAGTACGAGCGGTACACCACCGATGTGGTCCAAGTGTCCGTGAGTCACGATCAGCGCGCGGATTCTGTCTTTGCGTTCTTCTAGGTAGGTAGTATTTGGGATCACGTAGTCCACTCCTGGAGTTTCTTCGGTAGAGAAGTGCATACCTGCATCGATCACGATGATATCGTTGCCTATTTCTATCGCGGTCATGTTCTTGCCGATTTCTTCTACGCCACCGAGCGGGATAACTCTGATTACTCCTGGTGCTGGATCGGGGATCTTTTCACCGTTACTTCGGCGAACCATTCCGCCACCCTTGTTTCCACCACCTTGTCCTCCACCTCCACCACCTCGGCGCTTGCCGAACTTGGAGTATTGATAAGTGGAGCTTTTACTGCTTTTCTTTTGGTCGCCACTTCTTTTCGGATCCACCTTGGCCCGATTGTCTGTTCGCACTTCTGTTTTGTGTTCTGCGCCTGCGCTGTGTGTATGTGTGTTTCGAGCAGGTTGTTTTTTATCTTCAGTTCCAGCAACACTCACGGCGCTGAAAGATAGTCTTGTTTTTTTTGTCATTTATTTTTTTATTAATTATTTTTATCTAGCAAATATTTTCCAAACGTTGTCCGTATCTGTATACCATTTATACTCAGTCAAGAATCTATCTTGAGGGGAAGTAATGTGGTCTATATTTAGACCTTGTAAATTTTTTGATACTACATATATAAAGTTCGGACTGTACAAGAATACTGCTGGCATGTCTTTTTTAATTTCGTCTTCGAATTGAGAGTATTTCTTGATTCGAGCTTGTTCATCTACTGTCACAAATGCATCTTCCAATATTTTATCTACTTTCGCATTTGTGTATATCGCTACATTCAGTCCTGGATCCTTTCTCTGAGAGGAGTGCCAGAAGGCAAACAAATCAGATTCATGATTGATGATTTGTCCAAAGAGTAGCACATCATACTTACGTGGACGAATCACTCCTTGGTTCAAGTTGCCGACCTCAAAAGTTTTCACATCAACTTTCATACCAATAGCTTCCAAGTCTTTTTGTATTATTTCTGCGGACTGTACTAGCTCCGGCGCGTTACCTGTGGATATAGAGAATTCTAACGGCACCACAGTCTTTTTCTTTTTACTATCAGTCACTGTTTTGGTTAGGAATCCGTCTGCACCCTTTACCCATCCATCCTTGGCTAAAATATTTTGCGCAGCTGCCAATCTGTCGGCTTGAGTTTGATTTACCTCATTGCTGAGTTTTTGGTAGGCGATCATGTTTGGTGGTATCGGCTCATCGATGGCCACACCATAACCTCGCAAAACTTCACGCACTATCTGGTCCTTGTCTACAGCTTGATCTATGGCCTTGATTATATTTTTATCAGTGAAAAGCTGGTTTTGGTTTTGGTTAAAGAAAAGTCCAAATATTCTAGGCAAGACAGAAGATTCTACGCGGTAGCCCTTGCCTTTGAGGATGGTAGCGCTAGACGGAGTGATAGAGCTGATTTGCTCTATGTCTCCATTCTCGAGTGCTGATATCATGTTGTCTTCGTTTGGGTAAAATTTCAAGGTCACTTTTTTTATAAAAGGTTTTCCGAGAGCAAAGTTTTTAAATAAAGACAATTCAAATGAATCGATGACACCGCTACCTTGTTTGTTGACCTTGGATACCATGTATGGACCAGAGCCGACTGGGTTTGTATTCGCAGTGTTTAGTTCGATCGGTGAATCTCCCCAGATGCTGATCGGCAGGATTCCCATGGTGGTGTTTTCCAAGAATGAAGCATACGGCTGTCTTAGGGTGAATACTATAGTGCGTTCGTCTTGTTTGATGACACTGACTCCGTCCCAGTTTGCGCTTCGTGGGCTGGTGATCAGTGGGTCCTTGGCTTTGTTTATTGTAAAGATCACATCGTCCGGGGTGACTGGGTCGCCATTGTGAAAAGTAATATTGTCCTTCAAAGTAAAAGTATAAGTCAGCCCATCTTTAGATACTTCGTAACCACTAGCTAGGTCTGGGGTCAGCGTGCCGTCAGAAGTTTTTCGCATTAGTCCGGAATACACCAGAGTAGTTAGATCCATGTCAGCATCGGAGAAAGCGAGGATTGGGTTTATGAAGCGGGGAGTGCCGATGATTCCTTCACTGACTGAACCTCCAGGCATGGGTACACTTACCATAAAAGATTTATTTAGACTCTGGAGCATGACCAAGGTGGTGACCACCAACATCAAAAAGAATCCAGAGAAAATCACCCATTCGTTTTTGGAAAAAGAAGAAAAGACCAAATTGATCTCGTTCTTTTTTGGTAATTTAGCAAATATTTTAAACTGGCGTATACGACCGAAAAGGTTTCCCATATTTATGATAGAAATTTATTGAGGAGGGTATTAGCCTTGAGCTTTTATGACGATAGACAAAAGCGCAAATACGGCAAATAGAACTCCACAAATTATAGACAAGTAAAAAAGAAATTTCTCAAAACCACGGCGAGTATGATGAAAACTTCCACCGTCGCCACCACCAAGCGCACCGCCTATTCCTGCGGAGGACTGCTGGAGCATGATTGATAATACTAATACTACTGAAAGGATTATCTGCGCGTATGGCAGAATAACGGCTATTGAACTCATTTGGGGATTATAGCATATAGGGGGGTGAAAAGTAAATATAGCGTAAATATGGGGTAAATATGGCCTAGAAACTGTGAACCGCTGAACTGCGCGAGGCGGTTCAGCGGTTGATGGTGTCGATAGACACTTGGAGCCCTAGTCGGGCAAGATCTGGCAGCGGATGTCTTCGCCATCGCCACGTTCATCGTGGGTGTCGTGGACTTCCTCAGCTTCATCAATCAATCCGTAGCATGGCGGACTGTCGAGCGGGTCCGCCTTTTTGTGTTCTTGGTGGACGCTACCCCTCCAGTCGTCCTGACGAAAGTTCGGGATGGTCATGGTGCTTTCCCCTGTAGTGGTCAGTAATCGCATTCTTCCCAGAGAGTGTGTCCACGAGGAGGGAGGTGACGCGATTCGCCATCAAAATCGCTCTCATCCCTGTAGCGCTGGTTGTCGCGCTCCTCGAGTGCTTGGAGTTCCATTGCGGAAAGTTCGTATCGCCAGTCGTGGTAAATGATACGATTGCTAATATCAGGTGACCGTTCGAGGCCGGGATGCTTGTCCATGAATTTACCACAAAGCGGGTTGCTCATTGATTCCTCGGACGTGGGGGAGCAGTTGAGTGAAGGGGCTTTCGCCTGACGGTCTATTTTTAAAATAACATCTATTGGCCGTATCGTCAAATGAACTTGTCTCCGCTTGCTCATTGTTGCTATACTATTAGTATGAAAAACAATACAGTTTTAGGTTTATTCCAAACCATATTTCACAATTTTAACTCTCGCCAGATGAAGGACGCGACCATCGCTTTCAAGAAGCATTTGGACGATGGTGGCAAGATGTTGCTGGCCATGGGTGGAGCCATGTCTTCCGCTCAACTCGGAGTGACACTCGCGCCGATGATCAAGGCCGGCAAGATTCACGCCATTTCTTGTACCGGAGCAAACCTAGAGGAATCTGTTTTCCGCTTGGTGGCTCACGAGAGTTACAAGGATTACCCAGACTATAGATACTTCACCAAAGAAGATGATGAGAAAATATTGGAACGAGGCGAACGCCGAGTGACCGATACATCTATACCAGAGGAAGAAGCTTTCCGAGTTATGGAACCTATCATATTGAGTCACTGGAAAAAAGCTGAAGCTGAAGGCAAGAGATATTTCCCACACGAATACTTTTACCAAATTCTGCTTTCAAATGAATTGGATGGAAAATACGAAGGTGATCCAGAAGCTTGTTGGCTACTCGAAGCTGCGCGCAAGAATTTGCCGATGGTGGTGCCAGGCTGGGAAGATTCAACTCTTGGAAATATTTTCGCTGGTTACTGTGCCGCTGGAGAAATCAGTCCATCAGTCATGAAGACTGGTGTGGAATACATGGTTTATCTATATGAACACTACCAAGAGCTAGCCAAGGATGGTCCAGGTCTAGGATTCTTCCAGATCGGTGGAGGAATCTCTGGAGACTTTCCGATTTGTGTAGTACCTTCTATCAAATACGATTTGAAAAAACCAGTGCGACCATGGGGCTACTTCTGTCAGATTTCTGATTCTACGACTTCATATGGTTCATACTCTGGAGCTACTCCAAATGAAAAGATTACTTGGGACAAATTGACCAAGGACACTCCGATGTTTGTCATCGAGTCCGATGCTACTATAGTAGCCCCACTTATGTTTGAAGCCATTCTAGACAGATACACTATCTCAGCTAAATAAAAAAAGATTACATAAAACTAAAAACTCCCGAGAGGGAGTTTTTAGTTTGTGTCTGCTTATATTGAATTATTTCAAGATTCCAGTAACATCTATTGAGCCGTTTGCATTTATGTTGATTTTATCTGCTGGATTTATTTCAAAGTCCACACTCACTGTGCCATCTACATCCATGCCTATAGTGTTTACGCCATCTACAGTACCACCGGAGATAGTCACGATGTTAGAAGGGGTTTCGATTTTTACGTTGGCCATGCTTCGAGTCTCGGTTCGGATGACTGGAGCAAAGACATATCCGCCACCAGTAGCCGTGAACAGAGATTTATCTGCTAGCACGTCAAAGTTTACGCTTGAAATAGTGTTCGTCCCGACTACTAGCTTGGTATTTATAGTGA
Source organism: Minisyncoccota bacterium (assembly GCA_017991915.1). Classification (GTDB taxonomy): domain Bacteria; phylum Patescibacteriota; class Minisyncoccia; order Phycocordibacterales; family UBA9973; genus UBA9973. Next base: position 12,321 of record JAGOPQ010000013.1, read on the forward strand.
TGTCGTTTCCAGGTAGGGTAGCTTGCTTGACCACGCCCGCTTTGGTTTTGATACTTACAGAGTCTACAGTTAGGCGCACTTGGTCATATGTACCAGTAGGTGTGTCTATCTGGGCTAGGAATCTGTCTTCGTTGTCTTTATTTAGTTGGAGTAATTCATAAGTCTGAGGAGTGATAGATACGCTGACCCAACCATCTACATTGTTGTGGATGGCCAGTTTTGAGACATGCATATTTACTTCAGATATACCGCTCATGTTTACGGCTGCATCTGTGACTGAGAATATTACATTACCCTTGGTGGTAACTTTTTGTTCTTGATTTTCATTTCCATTGTTTGCAGGGTTTGGTGTACGAAGTGCAAAATACAATCCACCGACTATGACTATGATTCCTAAAGTAGTTAATAAAGTTTTATTCATAAGATTTATGATAATTAATAATTTTTGGACATCACTCGACTAAAGCAATATCCTTGCTTCCTGATATTGTAGACGGATTCGCTACGCGTTTATTACATTACTGATATAATACTTGTAATAACCGATGAAGTGATTCGTCATATTAGTTGGTCAATTATTAATTTTTATTAATTAGCAAAGTTAAAATCAAATGCTTACAACAATCGCGATAGTTTTATTGGTGCTCTGGGCTCTAGGTTTCCTAGGTTTTCATATTATTGGAAGCTTTATTCACATTCTGTTAGTACTAGCGGTCATCTTTTTCTTGATTCGTATTATCAAGGGCGAGAATCCGATAGCTTAAATCACTTTACACATTCGTGTTAAGATTTGTGAGTGAGATACATACATGCCAAAGTCACCGCCGGTGCACGCAAAGAAACTTTTACTCAAAAGAGTGAAGACCATTTTTTGATTTCGGTCAAAGAAAAAGCTGAGAAAAATATGGCCAATACTCGCGTGCTGGAGCTCGTGGCGGGGCATTTTAAAATTTCTAAATCTAAGGTCAGAATTATTAACGGTCATAGAAGCCCAAGTAAATTGCTTGTGATAGAATAATCCTATGCAGACTTTTAAACATCTTTTAATTATCTTTGTTGTCGTGGCTTTGGCCGGCGCGATATTTCGTTATGAAAAGCGCAACAATGCAAAACCGCTTGTGGATACTCCAGCTCCCATAGTAAACACCCCCACACCAGATTTTTATCCAACTACACCCTTACCGACAAACCCCACAAAACCAACACCCACCCAGCTTTCGCCGGTAGATGGAGGTGATTCTATTGCTTGTACCATGGAAGCCAAACTCTGTGCTGACGGTTCGTACGTGGGTAGGTCTGGACCAAGGTGTGAATTTACTGCTTGCCCAGATATACCAGCGGGGCGTATGAGCTTTGGTGTTTCGTATACTTTGAAAATTGATCAACCGATAATGTTTGCTGATGGTCTAGCTGTAACAGTGAAAAAAATTGATGACTCACGATGCAAACCTGGAGTGCAGTGTATCTGGGCGGGGGAACTCGCTCCGACTTTGAGCATCTGGGGTGGAGACTTGGGTAAAAGCGTAGTAGAGGTGGTGCTCGGTACAACTAGAAACACGAGTGTGACACATGGCAGATATGTGTTCACCTTGAATGACGCTACCGCTACAACCGCATCGCTGACAGTAGTGAAGCAGTAGAAAGATACGTATTATAAATGTTAAAATAAATATATGAAATCAAAAATAACCACGCATTTATGGTTCGACAAAGAGGCCAAACCGGCGGCCGAGTTTTACGTTTCCATTTTTCCGGATGCCAAGATCAACAGCATCCAAACTATCAAAGACACTCCATCGGGCGATTGCGACATCGTGTCTTTCAATATTTCCGGCACTTCATTTATGTCTATCAGTGCTGGGCCAATATTTAAAATAAATCCTTCAGTTTCTTACATGGTGAACTTTGATCCGTCCAAGGATGCTAATGCCAAAGAAAACCTGACCAACCTCTGGGGCAAGCTCGCGGAAGGTGGCAAGGTCATGATGCCACTACAGACATATCCATTTAGTGAGTGGTACGGCTGGGTAGAAGATAAATTCGGAGTGTCATGGCAACTCATCTTGACCAAGCCCGAGGGTGAAGAGCGACCATTCATCATTCCGTCACTGCTTTTTGTGGGTGAAGCTTATGGCAAAGCCGAAGCAGCGGTGGACTACTATCTGTCCGTCTTTAAAGATTCCAAACTCGGCCAGCGGGTCAAGTACGGAGCGGGAGCCATGCCAAACAAAGAGGGCACGATCATGTTTTCCGATTTCAATTTGCTCGGCACTTGGTTTGTGGCCATGGATGGTGGAGGAGATCATAAATTTAAATTCAACGAAGCTACTTCTTTCATCGTAAATTGCGAGACTCAAGAAGAGATAGACTACTACTGGAGCAAACTTTCTCATGTTCCCGAGAGTGAGCAGTGTGGCTGGTGCAAGGACCAGTTCGGCGTGTCTTGGCAAATAGTACCGAGTGCCATGAATGAGATGATGAGTGGTGGTGATCCGGCAAAGACTGCGCGAGTGACCCAAGCCTTCCTAAAAATGAAAAAGTTTGATATTGCTACACTCCAAGCTGCAGCGGACGGGTCCCGTTAGAGACCGCGAGGGCTCGCAGCGACCCTCTGTCTCTAACGGGATGGGGAGTAGAAACGGTGATTAATGGCGGAGACAAATATTGCGGATTTGCTATAATTATAAGGTGAAAAACAATTACGCTTTTATAGATGGGCAAAATCTTTACATGGGTACAGCCAAAAGAGAAACTGACCC
>JAGOPQ010000014.1 GCA_017991915.1 Minisyncoccota bacterium
GTTTGTTGGGAACAAGGAATCATTTGAAAGCTCCGTACTTAGGGAGGCTTTATTCACTGTTAGGTCAACATTAGCAAAATCATCGTGCGCCGTCAAAACCGCATCATTTATGATTGCTGGTCTAGCTCCCACTTGAGAAAGGGACGGCGTAAATGTCACCTGGAAGGCCACTTCCCGTCCGGCTGTAGTGATGCCTGTACCTTTTGGTATATTTCCTATATTCCAAATTATTTCTTTGGTTGAAGGGTTGTAAACTAAATCTTCAGCCTTTGGGGAGACTGTGCCGACAAAGCCCATCCATGATGGAAGTGTAGAACGAACCTGAGCTTTGGATAAATTATTGGCAGAGTTAGATAAAGTCCAGACTACGGTATAAGTAGTAGGTGCTTCTACTTTAGGTGGAATGGCTCCTTTGTTTGTAAATGGTCCAGAGTAATACAAGGCCTTGGTGGCGAATCCTAAATCAGAAACAATGCGAATGGTTTTGGAATCTGTATTGTTCAAAGTTTTGATTGCATCGCCATCTTGAGGTTGCTTGCCTGTTATAGACACATCTACGTTTATAGATGGTGAAGACAGCAGACCACTTCCGCCTGCGAACAATGAAAGTGGAGACACAGAGAACATGACAGAGCCAGAGTCCCCAGGATTTACTTCTGCAAATCTACTTTGAGAATTTTTATTCCAAGTTATTGTATTGTCTCCAGAATTATAAAAACCTTGTTGGGCGCTTATGGTTTTTCTATCAAACGCGTTTCCTGAAATTTTTGCAGTTATTTGCAAATCATTTATTTTCGTCTCTAGATTGTTGCTCCAGCGAATTTCTCCTTGGATTGGAGTCTTGGAGTCGGCAGAATACTCATGTTTGTACACATCATTGATATAAAGTTGGGCTGCGATAAATGGTTTTTTAACCAACACAGTTTGCTGTTGAGAATTGAAAACCACATCAATTATGGATTTATCGGTGAGAGATTGTGAGCCACTCCAAACTCGAAAAGTCTTCTCTTCCCCATCAAATACATCTATCATTCTACCCACTACAGATATATTACTAGCGGAACCCGGTGGCAGATCACCGAGAGCCCAAACGTTGTTACCAAATGAAGGCATTGGTTTGGCAGAGGTAAATTGAAAACCAACTGGATAATCCAATCTTAGCAACATCTTTGGTGCAGTCTTCGTGGCATTCAATGTCGCTTTCACGTTTAGCACGATATCTTGGTTCGGGCTTATTTCGCTCGGAGCATCTATGGATAGATCTATTGGTGTAGAATTTATGGCGACATCATATTCTTTCACTTTGGTAAAAATTGCGTTGGAACCTTCTACTCTATATTCAATAGAAATTTTAATTGGACGGATACTGCCCTGCTCTCCGAATAGCACAACTTTGACACTGTCATTTTTGGTTTCGCCAGTAGCTATGGTGCCGATAGACTCGCGAAGTCTTTCAGTGTTTTGAGTCATATCGCCAGAGGCACTCTTTGGATACTCCACAATCAAATCCACCAACTGGAGTGGAGAATTGTTGCGATTGGTTATACCTATGATGAGGGGCAACTCATCGCCACCTGAAGTATAAGTATTGCCCACTACAGTCAGGTCAATATTTTCATTGGAAACAGTATTTCCGCCAATAAAAAACATATACGCGGAATAAGCCAGCGCTAAAACAAAAAAAGCCACGGAAAAAAGGAAGAACTTTTTAAAGACTGAAGTTTTCATAAAAAATTTTTCTGGTGAATTATACTTGGTTTCTTCTTTCTCCCAAGAATCCGGAACATCCAACCTTCGAGGATGCGAAAAGGTATTGTGGTGTTCAGCATTCATTGGGTAATTTCGGCTGGAGAGCTTGCCCTTTAATTCTTCAATTCTGTTTAATTTTTCACTATCACCTAGAGACATCCTATAATTGTAGCATCCCGAGCGAGTTTTAAGAACTCTTAGGGGACAAGTATTAAAGATGGGTTTCTTTCAAGGCTTTATTTATCTGATTGAGTATCTCCGGCCTACTTTTTGCCACTTCATAAACCAAACCTTCTTCAAATGGAGACCTGATGAGGTTGTCCAAGTTCTTGCTCTCCCCTATGTAGCCTAGGTTCCCTAAGATACGCAAGACGAGCATGACCTCGATGTTGCGTAGCTCTTCTGGTGTTTTAGATTTTTCTAAAATAGTTAGCCCATTTACTAGATCTGCAAACAAGGCTTCGTTTGCATCCTCCCCCGCCAATAATCTTTTCAAAAGTTTGGAAACTCTTTGCATGATGGCGAAGGTTTCTCTATTTTTAGTAATATCTTCCAACTTGTTGCCCTTGGTGGCACTCGTCAATCTCCAGAAATCTTTACCTCTAACAAAATCAATTTTTAAATACGAATAATCTTGCAAAACAAAGCGAAGCTTTGAAGACATCTTGCGCACACCTTGAGCTGAAGCGTAAATCATACCCAGGTCACGTGTAAAAATAGAATAGTGCCTACCCGCTTCCCCGAAGTTCTTACTACTTAGAATTATTCCTTCTGTGTGGTAGATGTGGTGCATTTTTATTGAGCGTTAAAAACTCCTTCGGCTAGTTTTAAAAACTGAGCTGTGGCTTCTGGCACACCTCTATCGTGCATAGCTATGATTTTCCCAATTTTTTTAAATTTTTTAGCGAAATCTAAAGCTTCTTGCGGGCCGAAGGTGTAGAATTCTCCCACCGGCAAAAGTGCATAATCCACCTCTAGGTTGCTTACATCAACACCAGAAGGATAGAACATGTCTCCCGCAAAATAAATTGTTTCTCCGTCTATTGTAAAAATAAAACCAAAATTTTCTTTTGGTACCAGTTTAGGATTTGGACCATGATCAACATCAAAAATTTTAACCTTGATGTTGTCTATCATGGCATCACTACCACTTGCGATAGCAACAACTTCTCCGTTAACTTTTTCCTCGCCAATTAAACTGATGCATTCGTTGCTGAGGTACACCCTTACTGGAGAAAGTTTATTTATGTGTGAAATAGAAAAATGGTCTTGGTGTAGGTGTGAAACTATCATGGCATCAACTTTTAGACCTTCAAGGCTTTCCATCGGTGTTCTACTGGCAATATCAATGCCCAAACGAAAACCATTGTTTGTTTCAAAAATAAACCCAGATTGTTCAAACTTAGTTAGCTTCATCTAGTTATTTTATCACAAAAACTTAGCAGCCTCCTTTAGGACTTTTTTATTATTCTCATAGGTCAATGTTTCCAATGCTTCTTCGTAGGTAGCCCATTTATAGTCCATAATTTCTTCCCTTTGTATGGTCACCTCATCACTTTCAATAAAACCAATAAAAAACTTTACCACTTTGTGCCAGTCAGGTTTCCCTTCATCTACTAAATAGTAATCTTCAGAAATTGGTGGAAAATCAGAAAGTACACAATTCGCAATCCCAGATTCTTCTTTGAGTTCTCGTAGAGCGCATTCTTCGTCAGTCTCGTTTCCTTCTTTGTGCCCTTTTGGGAAACCCCAATGACCTTTGTTTTGCTTCAACAATAAAAATTTACCGTTGTGCACGGGTATTACTCCATATGATCTGCGTTCTGTAATCATTTATTTATTTTAACCTTGAATGTTAAATATCCAACTTTTATTTCTTCCCCATCATTGGTATTGAATTCTATTTTGGAAACTGTAGCTGTTTTTTTCATTTCTTTTTCAAATTTTTGAATTAAATTTTTTCCAGCTTCATCAGTCTCCACTGATAGAACTATTACATCGCTCGGTGTCAGCCCCATCTTCTTTCGCATGTCTTGTACTCCACGCAAAAGTTCACGATAGTTCCCTTCTTGTTTTAAATCTTCAGTAATTTCTATATTTAGAGACACTTCTCCTTCTAGGTTTTTATTCTGCACAACTGCTTTTACATTCAGTTCATCTTTGATTAATTCCACATACTCTTTGGACAGCGCGGAATTCTTCACTTCTAGCTTAGCAAGCGGTTGGCGAACTTGAATTTTTGCTTTCTGTCTAGCTTCCAACCCCAGAGTCACATACTCGCGAACCACTTTCATGTTCTCAATAATTCCAGCATTCACTTTATCTCCCTTCGGCCACTCTGCCAAGTGCACACTTTCTTCATCTTTGCCAGTTTTTAATTTCAGCCATATATCTTCAGCTGAAAAAGGAGCAAATGGAGCCATCAGTTTCGCCAAAGTCTTCAGCACAAAATACAAAGTTTGCTTGGCCTCAGCATCCCCATCTTTGATTCGTTCACGAGAACGACGCAAGTACCAAGTAGAAAGGTCGCCAATGAATTCTTTCATGGCCCGAGTTGGTTCGAGTAATTTATATTTATCTAGGTTTTCAGTTGAAAGTTTTATGACTTCATCGAGTCTAGACAAAATCCATTGATCCAAAATATTTTTTGATTTCGGAGTTTTGTTATTTTCTAAATTTTGATCTCGATATAGTTCATAAAAAGCTAGCACGTTGTAAAGCAATCCAAAGAATTGCTGATTTAGTAGCGCCACAGTTTTTTCATCAAAATTTTTACTTTCCCCTGGTTGATTCACAGAATACATCCACAAACGTAGTGTGTCTACCCCATATTTATCAGTGGCTTCCCATGGGTCTACTACGTTACCTATGGATTTAGACATTTTTTTACCATTCGCATCTAGAATGTGGCCCAAGCAAATGACGTTCTTGAATGCCTTCCCCCGCCCCATCAACACTCCCACTGCATGCAAGGTGTAGAACCAGCCTCGAGTCTGATCTATGGCCTCACTGATATAGTCCGCAGGGTAACCCTTACCTTCAACCCATTTTTTATTCTCAAATGGATAATGGTCTTGAGAAAAAGGCATAGTGCCGGAGTCTAGCCATACATCCATCACCTCTTTGGTGCGCACAGCATTGCCACCGCATTCACACACAAGTTTTACTTCATCAATATATGGACGGTGAAAATCCAACTCATAATTTTCGTTGTGTGGAAGTGGCACAAATTCATGTTGTTTGTGTAGCTCTGCAGTTTTGTTTCTCATATTCAAATGAAAAACCTCCAAGGAACGTTTTTTATCTGCGGCTTCTATAACCGCAGGAACCATCTCCACTGCCAAACCGTGTGAAATTATAAGGATTTGCTCGTCTTTATTTTGCTCGTTAATTTCATAAACAAAATCCCCGATTCGGTTTTTACCATCTTGGAAGCTCTCACCACCCGGGACAGGAGTATCAAATTCCCAAGTTTTATCTTTCATATAATCCCAATAATCTTGTACTGAGCGTCCAGAAAAATCTCCGAATTCTAGTTCGCGAATCCGATCATCATAAATAACTTTTTCGAAAGGAAAACCAATTTGCTCACAAACTATTTCTGCAGTTTCTTTGGTACGCAGAAATGGTGAACAATAAATTTTTGTAATTTTTTGCTTCTTTAGTGTCGCCACTGTTTTCATGACTTGCTCCTTCCCCTTCTCGGTCAAGTGGAAAGTATTTCGATCTGAAGAATAAATATTCTGAGCATTGTTTTCAGCTTCACCATGGCGCATGACAAAATATTTGTTACCACTCTTGGCGACGTTCTTCTTCAAGTCCTCCAAGCCGCCGATGACATGCTTCTTGTCACATTTATCACAATTCCATACTGGCAGTGGTGTACCCCAATATCGCTCACGAGAGATAGCCCAATCTTTGATCTCACGAAGCCATTCACCAAAACGTCCATCACGGGTGTATTCTGGCTCCCAATTTATATTTTTATTTTCAGATATCAATTCTTTCTTTATCTTTGGATCTGACATGCGGATATACCAAGAATCTCGTGCATAGTATATGAGTGCTGTGTGGCAACGCCAGCAATGCGGATATGAGTGCTTGTAATTTTCTTGTTTGAAAAATAAATTCCTTTTCTTTAAATCATCAACCACATCCACAGCTAGTGTTGGTTTGCCGTCCGCATTCACCTCGCGAACATACCTGCCCTCCAAAAAGCCAGTGCCTTTTATAAATTTACCCTCTCCGTCCACCAAGTGATACTTTGGCAGGCCAATCTTGGTGCCGAGCTCAAAGTCATCCTGCCCATACATGACAGCAGTGTGCACGATGCCAGTACCATCTGTAGTATTTACGAAGTCCGCAGTGTGAATCTTGAAAGCTTTATCCATTTTAGATTTTTCAGTTTCGGGAATGTTGTCTTTAAAATATGGAAATATCGGCTCATACTGCATGCCTTCCATTTCCTTGCCCTTATGCTCCGCTATTACTTCATATCCTTCAGGCAATACTGAAAGTCTCTCTTTCGCTAAAACCAAAATTTCTTCACCCACCTTGGCTTCAACATAATCAATATCTTTACCTACAGCCAAAGCCACGTTTGCTGGTAAGGTCCATGGAGTTGTAGTCCAAGCTAGAAAATACGCATTTGGAAATCCTACAATTTTAAATTTTGCATAAATTGAAAGATCCTTCACCTCTTCGTACCCTTGCGCCAGCTCGTGTGAAGACAACGCTGTACCGCAACGAGTACACCAAGGCACCACTTTGTAGTCTTTGTATAAAAGTTTTTGTTTATCTACTTGCTTGATGACATTCCAAACAGATTCAATATAGTTATTTTCATAAGTCACATATGGATTCTCTTGATCCACCCAGTAACCAATACGCTCGGTAAATTTATTCCAAGATTCTAAATACTCCCAAACACTTCCTTTGCATTCTTTATTGAATTTAGCGATACCGTATTCCTCAATGGCTTTTTTGGAATTTAAACCAAGCTTTTTTTCTACTTGAAGTTCTACTGGCAAACCATGTGTATCCCAGCCACCCTTTCGGCGAACATGATAGCCTCGCATAGTCTTGTATCTAGGTATAGCATCCTTAAAAGCACGAGCTTCTAGGTGGTGAATACCTGGCTTTCCATTTGCAGTGGGCGGACCTTCGTAAAATATAAATTCTTTCTCCCCTTCTCTTTCTTTTACTGATTTCTCAAAAATTTTATTCGCACGCCAAAATTCTAGAATCTTTTCTTCTCTTAATGCTCCATCTGATTTTTTGTTTTCTTCGTTCATAAGTATAAATTAAAAAACTCGTCCACGTACAACAATTATAAATTGCTATACAAGGACGAGTTTCTCTCCCCGCAAACGGGATAAACACGTGGTACCACCTTGCTTACTTCTTAATTAATGGGTTCTACTCGCCTTTCGACTTTCTTCCCTAAGCTTGCCCCGTTCGCGAGGCTCAGGAGTGATAGCTCCTTCAACGCTTATACGTATATAGTATCAAAAAACACGCAAAAAGCTACATCTTCTCTGGAGCTTCGATGCCGAGGAGATGTAGGCCTTTTTTCATCACCAAAGAAAATGCATAAGTGAGGGCTACTTTGTAGCCAGAAGTACTATCTTTGGAGTTCACTATCATGGTATTTCCGTAGTAGCTATTGAAGGCTCGCGCTAGCTCTACTAGATAAGTAGCAATATGGTGTGGTTCATAAAGTGAGCCAGCACGATACACAACTTCAGGAAAACGATACAACAATTTTTCTACTTCACTAACTTCTTCGGGTGCAGTATGTGGATCAGGTAAAATATTTTCTTTTTGAGCTTTTTCCAACACAGAGTTGGCACGAGCACATGCGTATTGAAGATATGGACCAGAGTCCCCTTCGGTAGAGATGGATTCTTCAACATTGTAAATGATGTCACTACCAGCCTTGGAACGAAGAATAGAATATTTTATCGCTGCCACTCCCACCATCTCAGCCACTTTGGCTTTCATTTCTTCTTCCCATTCTCTATCTTGCATCTTTTCACCTATGAGGGCGATAGTGTCTCGAATCAAAGATTCACCAGTGATGACATTCCCCTTCCTTGAACCCATTTTGCCAGTAGAGAGGCGCATCATACCGTGGGTGATGTGAAGCATTTTATTTTCATACTCTGGATGAATCAGTGAAAGTGCTTTAGCAACCACCCGCATATAGTCGGCTTGCTCATTTGCAGTGATGACGATAGAGCGATCCATGTCGGGTAAAGTTTTAAATTTTTCTTCAGTTAAACCTAATTCCTTGGTCTCATATGTTGGAAGTCCGGCTGAAGTAACAAAAACTCGAGTGTGGAGCTTTGGGTCAAAGTTTTCAGCCTTGAAAACCACAGCGCCATCGGATATTTCAAAAACTTTCGCGATGTTTTCACGAACTATTCTCTCACCGATGGGAGCCACTACACTTTCTAAGAAATAAAAATCAAACTTGGTTCCCAATATTTTATATAAATCTTCAAAGGCTTCCATGGTGACCTTGAAGCCCCAGTCGTAAACCTCATTCACCTCCACATCATCTCGTGCATAAATTTTCTTATTTAAAATATCTATTTCTTTTTTCGCCTCGACGTCGTCTTCATAGGCAGAGTTCCCCATGACATACGCATCTCCAATATATTGGGCCAGAACCTGCACAGACACAGACATATCTTCTGGCATACCCTTCTTTTTCATACCGTAAAAGGCTTTAGCCACGTGTAGGCCCACGTCGCCTTGGTAGTTTGCCCTAGAAACATTTGCGCCAGAATGATGCAGAATTCGGGCGATAGACTCCCCTATAGCGTTCGTCATCAAGTGGCCGATATGAAATGGCTTGAATGGATTGGGGTCAGTATACTCAACCATTATTCTCCTACCTTCTAGAAGCTTGTTGCTGCCGAAATCTTTATTATTCAAAATTTCTTCCACGCTGCCACTGAAAAATTTGCGAGACAGGTAAAAATTTATAAACCCAGCTCCGGCTACTTCCACTTTTTCTATTTCATCTGGTAAGTTTTTCTCAAGTTCATCTTTAATTTTTTCAGCCAACTGCTTTGGATTAGTTTTTAGATTTTTCGCACACACCATGGCGATGTTGGTAGAATAATCTCCATTCTTAAAATCCTCTGGATGCTCTACGGCGAAATCAACCTTCTCTATCTCAAGATTTTTTAATGAATCTTCAATTAAATTTTTAATTTTTCCTTGAATCATTTTATTTATGCCCTGTACTCCCCTCACGACCTTCGCCCCGAACTGTATCCGTCAGCTCTGTTACTTCTAGAATATCACAATGCTCAAATTTTTGAATCAGCATCTGCGCTATTTTGTGATCTTTTGGCATCAGCACTTCCTTGTTTGAGACATTTAGTAAGTTCATTATTATTTCTCCTCTATAACTAGAATCGATGACTCCACCCATGACCTTGAGCCCCAAATTGAAAGAAATGCTGGACTTGTCCCAAATCAAACCCACATGCCCTTCTGGAATTTCCACCGCTATACCTGTATGCACTCGCTCTTGTTTACCAGGTGGAAAGACCACATCCTCCACACAATAAAAATCCATGCCCGCATCCCCAGGGTGGCCATGTGTCGGCAATTTTGCATCTTTGTTTAGTTTTTTAACTTTGAGTTGCATTACTTTATGATATTTTTAATTTTTTCATAAATTTCTTCGTGAATGTCTTCAAAAGTTCTAAGCTGGCCTTTATTTGTACATTCTATTTTCTTCCAACCCTTCTCTATCTGCGCCAGCCAGAGACCACTTTTCACAGAATTTTTCAAAAAGTTTTTATCTTTCTCGTGCACATCTTTCTTACTACCTAGGTATGCACGCGCACCCTTATAGTTGCGCTCTTTGATGAGTTGCAAAATTGTCGGAAGTGGTAAAGACAAATATATAGTTACATTTGGTCTCGGAATTTTAAAAACTTTGTATTCCATTTCATCTAGCCACTTCAAGAATTCTTTTCTTTTGTTTACGTTGGAAATTTTTCCGCCTTGATGAATCTGATTTGCTGACACATATCTGTTTGAAAGCAAGACATATCCTTGCCCAAGCCATTTTTCTATTTCAGCTTTTGACTCCCATCGATCTGCAGCATAAGCGATAGAAGCAATCTTGGGATGTATATTCACCCAATTATAATATTGCTCCTTCAAACAATGTCCTACGAAGGCTCCAAAGAAATTCTTGTAGTACTCGGGGAAATCTATGACCTTAACCTTGTGGCCCTCCTTGGTGAGTCTTTTGCGCAAAAGTGAGATTTGGGTTTTCTTTCCACTTCCATCTGTTCCGTCTATTACTATGAGTTTGCCTCGTTTTGCCATATAGAAAATATACTATTTTATTTCTATAATTGCGAGAGCGCGATTATCTGGCTTTGGCTCTGGTTTAAACCCGTCTGCATATACGCCTTTTTCCTTGCGTCCCTGAATTCCTCCAGTTTCCTCTATTATTTTTTTTCTATTATAAGACCTATCGCTAGTAATAAAAGAAACTGCACTGATAGCATCTTCTTTGGTTTTCATTTCCTCAACCGCCTGCCAAATTTCTTCTGGAAGAAGATTGTCAGAAATTCCATCTGACATTATGAATATCTTATCTCCGGGTTCCAAATCAATACTAGATAGATCATAAGTCTTGGGTTCTGCAGTATTTTCTATTGTAACCGCAGAAGTAACTACATTTCGTCTAGGGTTATAAAGAGCTTGATCCGGAGTAATCTGGCCTCCTTTTACTAAAGTATTTACAAAAACGTCATCTTCAGATTTAAATTTTATTATCCCCTTTTCGCTGAAAATTACCACAGAGCAGTTTCCTTGTTGCCAAACTTCCAAATTCTTTTTTTTATTATTTTCTAAAATCCTTGCCGTTATAAAACAAGCTCCGGTTCTTTCAAAAAATCCTTTCTCCTTCATGCTAAGTTTTGCACGACCTACTGCACCTTTGATATCGAGTGGAGTTTTTTGAAATTCTTCGGCTAAGACTTGGGCTGCTAGATCTCCGTCGGGTTCACCACCAATACCATCTATTACTGCTACGAAATTTTCTCCTGGCACAACCAAAAGCCTGTCTTCGTTTTTATTTTTTCCACCACCAATTCCCAAATCTGTTCCCGCAACAACCTCATCCCCGTTCGCAAAAACAAAACTCTCTGCAGATTCCACTAGATCCGTGGCCTCTTTACCATCTAAAATTTTCGCTGGTTGAATTACCTTTGTTTCCGGAGTTCTGGTTGCAGGGTTTTGTGGTTTAAAATCTTCCATATGTATTTATTACTTATCTGATAACTCTTTCAGCGCCTCTTCTGCATAAAAGCGCACATTTGGCACCAGATCCATACCCTTAAGATCCTCCATGCTTACCCACCTAGTCTCTGATCTTTCATGTTCATTTAAAGATTGAGTAATATTGTCAGTATCAGATGTGGCAAAGTAAACAAATACAACATGCTCATGACCCTCTTTTCCTATATGGTGTCTATTTAAAAACTTGGGTGGAATTAAATATTTCGTGCCATCTTGGGGTCCGTCAGCTTCTCCAAAAATTTTTATATCCAATCCAACTTCCTCTTTCACCTCACGATAAATAGCTTCAATAGGATCTTCATCCAGCTCAATATGACCGCCAATAGAAAGCCAAAATTTTAGCTTGTCATGCATGCGAAGCAATACTTTGTTTTCGTGAACAATGAAAGCTTCTACACAGAAATCTATTTTTTCATGAATATGTGGCATGTTTTCTAAACAAACTTTTTTGGTATAGGAAACTTTTTTGCTAGAGTTGTGATTTTCTTTTTGATTTCAGCTTTTTTCTTTGCGTTGTCTTTGTTGCGTAGAGTCTCCAGCATTAGCTCGGCAACCAGTGCACAATCTTTCTCTTTGAATCCTCGTGTGGTTATGGCTGGAGTACCAAAACGAATTCCAGATGGATCTAGTGGCTTTCTGGTGTCGCCAGCGATGGAGTTCATGTTTAAAGTAATACCGACTTCATCAAGTACTGTCTGTGCTTCTTTGCCAGTCACTCCAAGTGAGCCGAAAACATCTGCAAGGATAAGATGGTTATCGGTCCCCCCACCGATCATCCGAATTTTATTTTGCTTGAGCACTTTCTCCATGGCTTTCGCATTTTTTAGAACTTGTTTAGCATATTTTTTAAATGCAGGAGTCATAGCCTCACCAAAAGCCACTGCCTTGGCTGCGATGGTGTGCATGTGTGGGCCACCCTGAATTCCTGGGAAAATTGATTTATCAATTTTCTTGGCAATTTCTTCATTCTCTCGAGTGAGGATGATACCCCCACGTGGGCCACGGAGAGTTTTGTGAGTAGTGGAAGTGATTATGTCAAAACCATCCGCAAAAGGATTGCGAAGTGCGCCAGCGGCGATAAGGCCAGCGATGTGCGCCATGTCAGCCATAGTGAGCGCACCCACTTCGTGTGCAATATCTACAAACTTCTTGTAGTCCAAAGTTCGAGGATAAGCAGAAAATCCAGCGATGATGAGCTTTGGTTTCTCGGCGATAGCTACACGACGCATGTCTTCATAATCAATCTCACCAGTTTCTGGATTCTTCATTTTGTAAGTTACGAATTTATATATTTTCGCAGGTAAGGTCATCGGGTGGCCGTGGGTCAAGTGTCCTCCATGGGAAAGATCCATACCCATCACTGTGTCCCCTGGTTGGAGTAGGGCTGCATACACAGCTAGATTTGCTGGAGCTCCAGAATGCGCTTGAACATTTGCAAATTTACATTTAAAAAGTTTACACACTCGCTCTATGGCTAAGCGCTCCACCATATCTGTATATTCTTGTCCGCCATAATAACGACGGCCAGGATAACCCTCGGAATATTTGTTGGTTAAAATAGACCCATTGGCTTCTAGTACGTCCGCAGAAACATAGTTCTCAGACGGAATCAGCTCGAGCCCATCGCGCTGTCTCACCGCCTCGCCTTTGATAAATTTTTCAATTTTTTTATCTTTCATTACCCTAACTTTACCACAACTACTTATGGAAGGAAAACGACTCATTTATGCCGTCAGATTTCAGTATTATTGTCCCCAAAAGATCGGTTCTAAATATTTTCAAGCCCATTTTTTCTAACACATCCAAGGTTTCCCTGCTAGGGTGTCCGTATTTATTATCCTTTCCATCTGAAATCAGAGCATACTGTGGAGAAATTGATTTTACAAAATTCTCCGATGTGGAAGTCCGTGATCCATGATGACCAACTTTTAAAATGTCGCTAGTTAATGCCGACATGGGGTTATCTTTTAGAATAATTTTTTCAGTTTCAGTTGTTGCATCCCCGGTCAACATCACAGATGTGGCACCATAGGTCAACCTGGCCACGACCGAACCATCATTTGCACTCCAAGTAGATACATCTTGATCTGGAAATAAAATATCTATGACTGCTCCCCCACCCAAATCCAACCGCATACCTCTTTTCACCAGCACATCTGGGATATTTTGTTTTTTTATTTCTACTTCTAGGTTTTGATAAGTTTTAGAATCATTAAATGTTCCGGGTTCAAATACTGCACCAACTTTGTAATTTTTCAAAACATCTAGAAATCCACCGATATGATCTTGGTCAGGATTTGTAATAATAATTGCATCAATGCGTCTATTTATTGGAGACATCACAAGGGGCAATTGCCCTAAAATTTTTCGCGGAGGCCCAGCATCAACCAAAATCTTGGTTCCTGTTGGTGACTCTATATAAAGGCCATCCCCTTGTCCGATGTCAAACATAGCAAAAGTTAGAAGGTTCTTGGAAGATTGTAAATCAAGGTAAAAAAGATATGAAGTCCCAATCAATAGAATGAGAATAAACACAATCAACCAGTACTTTTTGGCCCCCACAAACATGATATAATGGTACCACATTAACAAATAACTGAAACTATATGAAAAAATTTGAAGAAATAAAATTTAATATCCCCGAACTAGCAGGCATCTCTGCTAAAAACATTGAGGAGCATTTAAAGCTTTACGCTGGATATGTGAAATTTTCAAACTTAATTACAGAAAAAATTGCCGAATACATGGCCGACTCTGAAAAGAATGCTTATGTCTTGGGCGAGCTCCAAAGAAGATTCAGCTTTGAATTCAACGGAATGCGAAACCATGAATACTATTTCAAGTCACTCGAGGGCGGAGCAAAACCACTACCTACTGATTCCAAGCTCAAAGAATTAATCGAAAAACAAGCACCATCTTTTGATGCATGGTTGAATGGATTTAAAGCTATCGCCATGACTAGAGGTGTGGGTTGGGCGGTGCTCGGCTATGATAAAAAAACCGATCAACTCATTCACGTCTGGATAGATGAGCAACACTTGGGGCAGCTAAACGGCATGCATTGGATTTTAGGTATAGATATGTGGGAACATGCTTTTGTGTACGACTACCCTACTTCTGAAAAGAAAAAATATGTGGAAGCTTTTTTTGAAAACCTAAACTGGGAAGTTATCGAGCAGAATTTTCTAGACTCTCAAAACTAAAAAACTTTTTTATACTCCTACCAAAAAGTCTATAAATAAAATAGGCATAAATTAGAATTGTTAAGAGTAGCGGGAAATCGGGTATTGATATTGAAGCAAAAGGTATTCTGGCAAAGAAATCTATCACTGACAGCTCGTAGTGTAAAAATAAATAAGAAATAAATCCCAAAGGTATGGCCAACATATACCAAATCAACCCAGCAAATCCAGTGAGAAAACCCAGGAGCATGGTGAAAGGAATAAACGGTAAGATTAAAATATTGGCTGGCAAGGCCACGAGCGATAAATTACCCATCTTATAAAGTATAAACGGAAAAACAAAAAGATAAGCCGCACTAGTGACGGTGACAATATCACGCAATTGAAACTTATCAGTTACCCACATAAAATATTTTTCAATTCTGGGAGCCAAGAAAATAACAGCAATGGTGGCTATAATGACAACTGGAAAGATACGTCATACACCAAAATCAAAGGATTTAATAAAATCATAAATACTCCCGCCAAAAC
>JAGOPQ010000002.1 GCA_017991915.1 Minisyncoccota bacterium
CTACCAGCCTTATCTGCCTCCCCGAATATTACGAAAATGGATTTGATGACTTAACTTAGAACCTATCGACCCCCATTAAGCCAGTTTTGATGATTGTGATGGGATTTTTAGTTGGATTTGTAGCAATATCCATCATCACTCCAATTTACAGCATCACCCAACACTTAACTCCAAAATAATTCGATGAAATTTTCACACAACAATAGAGGATTTACATTCATAGAAATTTTAGTAGTTTTGGCATTGTTGACCGTAGTACTTGGTTTTGGTTCCTTTGTAGATTTGAGTGCTTTCCGCACTGATACTTTTCGCGCCGAAGAATACACCATCACCGCAATCTTAGAAAAAGCACGCAGTCGAGCTATGGCCAACATAAATGAGACCCCTCATGGTGTTTGCTACATCGCTCCCAATTACGTAATTTTTGAAGGCAGTAACTGCACAGCTATGGGAAGTGAACTTATTCCGGCCAATCAAAATATTGCCTCTCTGTCTGATTTTGCAAATATGTCCAAATTTCCTAAATTTGTTTTTACCCAGCTCTCTGGTAGAACCACCGGAGCTACCATAGCCATAACCGATGGAATAAAAAATACCAGCATAGCAATAAACAATGAGGGCACAATCAATTGGTAAAAACTCAAAGCAAGGTTTTGCAACTTTAGAAATATTGATTGCTTTTGCTGTGGTTATTTTGTGCATCAGCGCAGTGGTTTTGGTTGCTTTTAGTAATCAATCTATTGCCCTAGATTCAGAGGCAAGCAATGAAGCAATATCTAAGGCTCAGGCTGGACTTGAGCTCGCCCGAGCCAATTCGAGATTGGATTTTAATTTAGTAAACCCCTCTATCGCCACCGAACAAAGTGGATCTCTCGCATACACAAAAAATATTGACGTAACCCAAATCGATTTATTTACGAAAAAAGTAACCTCTATTGTTTCTTGGCAAATGGCTGGTAGAACTCTGTCTACAATGCTCACAACTCTACTGACAAACAAAGAAGCCGTGGCGGGTGGTGACACTTGTAGTTCTGTACCTGTTGGAGATTGGACTAACCCAAAAATTATACCTCCGGGGGGTTACGAATTTGGAAGTGATATTCTAAATGATACTTCTAGCGGCTTCCCCATTACCTCTATTCAAGCTTTTAACCACAAAATGTATGTCACCGTAAACAATAGTAACGGAAACAATCCAGGGACTTTTTTTATACTTGATATTTCCAACCCAGAACAAAAGCCAATCCTATTAAGCCCAACTTCATTCGACAACTCTACTGTAGGAGAAGGGCTTAACGCTGTCGCCATAGATGGAAATGGTTACGCTTATGTAGCAAATGGTTACACTAGCGCATCAGCCAATTGTGTACAAAATCATAATTGTGCTCAACTTCAAGTAATCAACATCGACATCCCCGCAAACCCAGTAATCGTAAAAAACTTTAAAATTCCAAGCATCACCACGGGAAATAAACTCGCTTACGGAACAAGTATTTTTTACAGAAAAGGCATAGTTTATTTAGGCTTAGCAAAAGCCAACAATGTAAGTAATGAATTTTACGTAATAGATGTTGGAGGAGCAGGTAGTGGTAACCCAACCAATCCAGTTATTATGGACAGTGCCAAAATAGATAACGGAATTAATGCAATATATGTTAATGGAAAATACGCTTATGTAGCATCTCCGAACGACGAAGAGTTGAAAATTTTTGACGTTAGTAGACCAGAAGATATTGGAGAGGTCGGTCGCTTTAATGCACCAGGGGGTGGAGTAAACAATGGAAATGGTAAAAGTTTATACTTAGTGGGTGATAAGCTCTATCTTGGGCGTACACTATTAAATGGTGATGAATTTTACATTCTTAATAACTCTAGCCCAGAAAGCACTTTGCAAAGTTTGGGCTCTAAAAACATACAAAATAGCGGGAGTAATACAAGTGTAAATGGAATTATAGTTCGTGACAACCTTGCTTTTCTAATTACAAACAAAGAATTTCAGATCTGGAACATATCTAACCCGTCAAACATAACACCTTATACAAACCCAATTACCCTACCTCCTGGAAGTGGACAACAAGGAACTGCCTCTGACTGTGAGGGTAATTATATTTTTGTGGGATCTAAAAGCTCTAACAATAAAGGGTACATCTCAATAATAACTTCAAACTAATATGAAAAAAGGATTTACTTTAATAGAAACTCTTATATACATAGCTCTTTTTTCTTTGTTGCTTGGTGGGGCTTTTGTTATAACCTATCAACTCATAGAGAGTTCGGGAAAATTAAGTATAAAAAATACTATTCAAAATGAAGGAAATTTTGTAATGCGAAAACTTAGCTGGGCACTCACTGGAGTAGATTACACAATCACCACCACACCAACATCTGGAAATTCACCCACCAATAGATTAGTCGTAACAAAATACAACGGAAACAAAATTACCATGCAATTAAATGGAACAAAAATAGAAATGAAAGAAAGCGCAAATGACAACACGTTTCTAGCAATAACCACAGACAATGTCGTAGTTTCCAGTTTAAGTTTTCAATACGAAACATTAGGAGGCATCACAGCTACGGCTATCATAGATGGAGTTACTTTCACCACCACAAAATATTTTAGAAAATGATTAACTTAAATTATAAAAATAATAATGGATTTATTGCTTTGATATCTGCAATCATTATTTCAGTCGTACTTTTGTTGGTCATCACCAATCTTAGTCTTACTGGATTTTATAATCGTTTTAATATTTTAGATTCAGAGTTAAAGGAACGAAGTTCTGCATTAGCAGAATCCTGTGTAGATATTGTATTACTTATACTGGCACAAAATCCAGCGTATACGGGCAATCAAACCATCACAGTAATTGATGGTGATACATGCACTATTAAATCAATAACACCAAGTTCTAATCCCATTATCATAGACACCAAAGCTGTATTTAAAAAAGCCACCACCAACCTAAATGTAAAGGTAACTAAATCAACTCTATTTATAGAATCTTGGGAAGAAGTAGCTAATTAGGTTTAAGTTTTGGAAATTCTTGCTTAGTTATTCTATATTTTCA
Organism: Minisyncoccota bacterium; assembly: GCA_017991915.1. Classification (GTDB taxonomy): domain Bacteria; phylum Patescibacteriota; class Minisyncoccia; order Phycocordibacterales; family UBA9973; genus UBA9973. Next base: position 3,072 of record JAGOPQ010000002.1, read on the forward strand.
CTCCGATTTTTTCACGTATCTCCTCCATTTTTTGAGATGCTACAGCTTTGGCCTTTTCTCCGCCAGCTTTTAGGATGGCTAAAGCTTTTGGGATATCTTTTTCAAATTCTGCTCGGCGTTCACGCATAGGAGCGATAAACTTCTCCAAGTCTTCTATAAGTAGTTCTTTTAGTTCCTTGTACTTCCCTGCCTTTTCTTCATAAATTTTCTTAAGCTCGCTTTCAGGGCGGACTAGTTTGTGGATGGCGTATACATTTTGTGGAAGTTCCCCACTGGAGTCAGTGACTATACTCATCACGCATTTCTTTATCTCTTCATACGAAGCGAATAGTGGAATAGTATTACCGTAACTTTTGCTCATCTTGCGTCCGTCGGTGCCTGGGACAATGGCTACATCTTTCATGATCATTGGTTCTGGTAGTTTAAATGTCTCTCCATAAACGTTGTTGAACTTCAGGGCTATGTCTCTGGTTATTTCGACATGTTGTTTTTGGTCAGCCCCCACTGGCACAATATCTGGGCCATAAATCAAAATATCTGAAGCCATTAAGACTGGGTAGTTGAAAGTTCCGACATCTATCTCTTTGTTTTTAGCTTCGGCATCTTTGAAAGCATGCGCGCGCATCAAGTACGGCATAGTGGTGATGGTATCAAAAATCCAGCAGAGTTCTGTGTGCTCGGAAATATCGGATTGTTTAAAGATGGTAACTTTTTTAGGATCCAAGCCAATAGCTAGGAAATCCAAAAGTACGGCGATGATATTTTCTCGCATCTCTTTGGGATTTTGTAAGGAATGCAGGGCATGATAGTCCACGATGATGACATAACCCTCGTGTTCATTTTGCAATTCTACAAACTGCTTCATTGCGCCGAAATAATTGCCAATATGAGGTTTTCCTGAAGGCTGAACGCCTGAAACGAATGTCTTTTTAGCCATGAATAAATATTATCATATTTGTCCACATTTTAATAACATATTTATTCTTTTTTGGCTTTGACTATTTCCCCGCTATGTTAGAGAATGACTGATATGGCTAAGAACACAAATAATAGAGAGGTTCCCAAAACTCCAAGAAATAAAGATATTCGCATTCCTCCTCAGAACATAGAATCCGAACAAGCAGTGTTGGGCTCTATCATGCTACGCAAGGATGCTATGCATGAAGTGGAAGACATGATCACTCAAGATTCTTTTTATGTAGAAAAACATAAAATGATTTTCCGAGCCATGCTAGACCTAGCCAACAAAAATGAACCGATAGATATGTTGTCTTTGTCTGCAAAATTGCGCGAACAAAAGTTGCTAGATGCAGTAGGTGGTAGTCAGTACCTAGCGGAAATAGTGAATGTGGTTCCCTCTTCTACAAATATAAAGCACTATGCAGACATAGTGCAGAAGAAATATGTCCTCCGAAGTTTGATTGAAGCTGCGGACTATGTGTCTGAGTTGGCCTTTGAAGAAGGCGACGACCACATGGATGACATCTTAGATCTAGCTGAGAAAAGAATGTTCAACGCAGTGTCTTCTCCGAAGAATCAAAAATATGTAAACATGAAAGACGCTCTACCTGAAGCTTGGGAGCGTTTAGAAAAACTTCACGAGAACAAAGGTATGATTCGTGGACTTGAGACTGGATTCCGAGATTTGGATGGATTGCTTTCTGGTTTTCAAAAATCAGACTTGATCATCCTAGCTGCGCGACCTTCTATGGGTAAGACTACTCTAGCGCTAGACATAGCTCGTATGTCTGCAGTCAATCATGACAAGTCTATAGTTATCTTTTCTCTGGAAATGTCCTCTCAACAACTTGTAGACAGAATGCTCTCTGCACAGTCTCGCGTGAACGCTTGGAATTTGCGTACCGGAAACCTTTCTTCTGACCGAGACTTCTCACAGCTCCGTGACTCCTTGGACAAACTAGCCAAGGCAAAAATTTATATCGATGATCAACCAGGAAACTCTATCACTAGAATGAAAGCGCTCTGTCGCCGATTGAAAATAGAAAAAGGCTTGGACATGATTGTGGTGGACTACCTCCAGCTCATGAGTACTTCCAAGAATTATGATTCTATGGTCAACCAAGTTACAGAAATTTCTAGATCATTGAAGAGTTTGGCGAAAGAACTCGATGTGCCAGTCCTGGCATTGTCACAGCTTTCTCGTGCGGTGGAATCCCGTGGAGGTAAGCCTCGCCTTTCTGACCTTCGTGACTCTGGATCTATCGAACAGGATGCGGACGTGGTGATGTTTATTCATCGTGAAGATTGGGGCAAGGAACCATCCGAGAAAACCGGTATCGCGGAAATATTAGTGGAGAAGCACCGCAATGGTCCAGTCGGTAAAGTAGATTTACACTTTGATGAAAAAACTACAACCTTCCTAACTCTTGAAAAGAGTAGCATTAGTGAATTTGCTCCACGTAAAGTTGGTGGAGAACTAGACGCCTTTTAAATAAGGAAATTGTGCTAAACTGGAGACCATGAATCCCATAGAGAAGCTTACTGAAATCTTTAAAGAATTCCCCGGTATCGGAGAACGACAAGCCAAGCGGTTTGTGTACTTTTTGATGTTTCGGAATGGCACCTACGCCGAAAATCTGGCTAGGCTGGTACTCGAGCTTAAAAAAGAAGTGGCTCAATGTAAGGAGTGCTATAGATTTTTCATAATCAAAAATGGCAAAGCTTCCACTTGTGAAATTTGCTCAAATGTAAACGTAGACTCATCCGAACTCATGATTGTAGAAAAAGACTCTGATCTAGAGAGTATTGAAAAGAGCCGAGTCTACCATGGTAAATATTTTATATTAGGTGGTTTGGTTCCAGTGGTAGAGAAAGACACCAAGAGTCGAGTGCGCATAGAAGAATTGAAAAATAAAATCAAAAAAGATAGTGGCGAATTAAAGGAAGTAATACTCGCCTTCTCGCTATCCCCACAAGGTGAACATACTGACCAATATGTGCGTGAACAACTGGCCGACATAACTGGAATCAAAATCTCTTCCCTCGGTCGCGGACTGTCTACTGGTACGGAGCTAGAGTATTCTGACAACGAGACTCTGCGCAATGCCTTAAAGAACAGACAATAAAAATAAAAACCCTCTGTGTTTAGCAGGGGGCTTTTATTTTTTAGTTTATAGAAGTTATTTTTACTTTAAAGAATGGTTGACGGTGTCCGTTTCTTCGTAGGTAGCGGGACTTTTGCTTGTATTTCATAACTAGGAGTTTTCGAGCGCGTCCGATTTCTACGATTTCAGCATCTACCTTTGCACCATCGATATATGGGGTGCCGATAGTGGTGTCCTTGCCGTCATCTACCAATAGAACCTTGTCAAAAGAGATCTTGTCCCCTTTTTCAAATTTCTTCTGACCTTCCTTGATTTTCTCAATAGAAACAAGGCCTCCCTTGGAGACTTTGTATTGCTTTCCGCCTGTTTGTATTACTGCAAATTCCATACGCCTTATACTATATGATTTTTTTATAAAATGCAAGTTTTTTGGTCTAAAACTGAGAAAGCCATCCGAAGAGCGGATAGCTCCCCAGATGGCTTCAGATTTTATTCGTGGTTCCCGTACTTCGGAACCGATCGATGTCTCCCCGCACTTCCGGGATGAGGGTGGTGACCCCTTCCGTCAGGGCTGGTAGAGCAAGCCGCACCCTCAATGCAAGCTCCAAGCCTTGAATTCTCGAAGATTTCGTCATGCTGGTAACGCAGACTACGTTGGATTCGATGGTGCACCAGACCTGTGTGTTGGAGCGATTTTCCACCCACCACGACAGGTTCTCAAACTCCGCCAGCTTCATGCGTCTGCCGTCCCAATCGATACTGTCGGGCCCCTTCCAGCCGAGATGCCGACCAGAAGCCTTGATGAGGAAACGAATGTACTTAACAATTTGTCTTTGGATCTCGTCCATCGTGTCCGACATCCCCAACACTTCGTCCACCATCACAACATAGTCCGGGTCCACGGCTCCCTCCTGAGGGATAGCCCACTAGGGCTTGGTTGTGAGCCACTAGGCTCGTGAGGTACCTCGAAAACATTATGTCACAAATAAACCAACTAATCAATAGTCATAAAAAGTACTTTGTTATGCTTTGGATTTTTGCTACAATATTCATATGCAAACGAAAATCATTGAGCGTTATTTTTTCTTTTGGCTTTTATTGGCCACCCTTTTATTCACCTTCTTCATTTTTCGTCCATTCTTGATCATATTGATTTTGGGAGTGTCTTTTGCCATTGTTTTGTTTCCTATCAAAGAATGGCTTGATAGTAAAAGAATCCCCCCTTCCATATCTTCTATTTTAACTGTCATTTTCTTTATTTTGGTGTTCTGTGGTCCCCTCCTCGGCATAGGACTTTTGGTTTTTAATCAATCTCAAAACTTTTATCATGTGGTGGTAGACGGAGGCAACTCTGGACAATTCCTATCTGGAATAAATAATTCTGTAAATAGAATTTTACCCGAAGGAATGACTTTTGATGCTCAACAAAAAGCTCTAGATTTCGTTTCTCTGGTTTCAAATAACCTCACCACCATATTTAGCACTACCCTAGCTACGGTATTTTCTTTCTTGCTGACCTTGCTTACTATTTTCTATTTCTTGAAAGACGGAGCACAATGGCGCAAAGCCCTAGTCATCCTCTCTCCTTTGGCGGATGTGAATGATGAGAAAATAATTTCTAGACTTTCTATTGCAGTAAACGGCGTCATCAAGGGCTACCTACTAGTGGCCATCGCCCAAGGTTTGTTGATGGGCGTCGGACTTTCAATTTTCGGTGTTCCTTCTCCTGCGCTTTGGGGTGTGGTAGCTGCGGTAACTTCATTGATCCCTACGATAGGCACAGCTCTGGTTTCCATACCAGCGATTCTTTTCCTTTTTGCCACAGGACAAAATTCTTCCGCGATTGGATTGATAGTATGGGCGACATTTTTGGTGGGCATGATAGACAACTTCCTAAGTCCGCTATTTATCAGTAAGAAAGTAGACATACCTTCTCTTTTGATCATGTTCTCTGTGCTTGGTGGAATTTCTCTCTTTGGTCCAGTTGGAGTTTTGATAGGTCCACTTTCAGTCAGTCTGCTTTACACATTGATTTCGATTTACCGAGATGAGTTTAACAACAATCAGTCAAATGCAACTATATAACACGCTCTCTAGGGAAAAAGAAGAATTTGTACCACTCAAAAATAACGAAGTTACTTTTTATTCTTGTGGGCCTACTGTCTACAACTACCCCCATATAGGCAACTACCGGGCTTATATTTTTGCTGACACACTCAAGCGCGTGCTCAATTATTGCGGGTACAATGTGCACCACATCACCAACCTCACTGATGTGGACGACAAGACTATTCGTGATTCTCAAAAAGAAGGAAAAAGTCTAAAAGAATTTACTGAATTTTATACAGCTGAATTTTATGAAGATTTAAAATCTTTAAATATTTTGCCTCCAGAAAAATTCACCAAAGCCACTGACAACATCCCCGCCATGGTAGAGCTGATTGAGAAGTTGCTCGAGAAAGGTCTGGCTTACAAGAGCGAAGACGGCAGTGTGTATTTCAATATCAAGAAATTTAAAAATTACGGACAACTAGCCCATATAGTCCTAGATCAACAAAAAGAAAATGCTGGCGGTAGAATCGTCACCGATGAATACGACAAAGACAATGTGCAAGATTTTGCGCTTTGGAAAGCTTGGGATGAAAAAGACGGAGATGTTTTTTGGGAGACTGGTCTCGGCAAGGGACGCCCAGGTTGGCACATCGAATGTTCAGCTATGAGTATGAAGTTTTTGGGTGAGCAGATAGATATCCATACTGGTGGAGTGGACTTGATATTTCCCCATCATGAAAATGAAATAGCTCAATCTGAAGGTGCGACTGAAAAACAATTTGTAAAATATTGGATGCACAACGAATGGGTTCTCGTGGATCAAAAAAAGATGGCCAAGTCTGCGCAAAATTTCTACACCTTGCGTGACCTAATGGAGAAAGGAATCAACCCCCTTGCTTATAGATTTTGGCTTTTGATGGCGAGCTATCGCACCCGAGTAAACTTCGTCTGGGAAGCCCTAGAAGGCGCAGAAACAGCCCTAAAACGCTTATATAACCTCTACAATGACCTTGGTGAGGCGGTGGGAACCCCAGTGCTCAAGTATCAAGAAAGCTTCAAGAAGTACGTACAAGATGACCTAGACACTCCACGTGGCTTGTCACTCCTTTGGGATGTGCTCAAGGATGAACATATAGATAATGCAGACAAAAAAGCTACTATTTTAGATTTTGATAAAGTACTTGGTTTGGACTTTGTAAATTTAAAAGCTGATGTGATTCCAGTAGAAGTTATGGAATTGGTTGCTCTACGTGAGCAAGCCCGAACGGATAAAGATTTTAAATTGTCTGATGAGATACGTGCAAAAATAAATGCACTTGGCTATGAAGTCAAAGATACTGCCGATGGACAAAAAATATTAAAGATGTAATTATTGATATATGGTAAAAATAGTTATAAATTCAAATATTGAGAACGCAGATGTAGTTTTTGTGTCAGCTCCGTATGAAAAGACTGCATCAAGCCACAAAGGCACGGCGCATGGCCCGAGTGCTGTGATCGAACAACTTAATCATCAGCTAGAATTCTTTGATAGAAAATTTAAGAAAGAAGTTATTGAGTATGTGAAGTCTGGACACTTAGACCTAGGAGATTTAAATGCGCTTACTCCCGTTGAGAATAATTTTAAAATTCAAAATGCCTGCAACGAATTAATAAAGGATGGTAAGTTCGTCTTTATGCTAGGTGGTGAGCATGCGGTCTCCGTGGGACACTTCCAAGCTTTGGCAAAAAAGTACGAACCCAAAGATGTCACTATTTTACATATCGATGCACACTGCGATTTGCGCAATGACGACAGTGATTATAGTGAGACCCCTTCTGACCTCGCCCACTCTACAGTCATGCGTCGGGCTAGTGAGCTTGGCTACAACTTGGTGCAGGTAGGTATTCGTACCTATTCAGTGGATGAATATAATTATTTCAGTGACAAAAAGCACAATGTGACTGTCTTTGAATGGGGCAACGGTAAAAAAGTCCCAGCGATTTCTAAAATCATAAGTAGCATAAAAACAAAATATTTATTTATTTCAATAGATGTAGATGGATTCGACCCAGCACATATGCCGGGTACTGGTACTGCGGTTCAAGGCGGATTGGAGTGGTGGTATGGAATCTCACTCATCGAACAAGCTATCGCTAAAAAGGAACTAATTGGAGCAGACATCGTAGAAGTTTCCCCTATTGCTGACTCTGTGCTCACCGAATACGGCGCAGCGCAACTTGCCTACACTATTATTGCGCAGAAATTTGCTGATAGGTTAAAATAATTTTCTTACGATATATAAAAGTAATTAAAGTTAGGTTGAGAAGGATAAGATAAACTCCAAAAGAGTAAATCGAAAACCTCCAATCTTTTATAAACATCAATCCAATGCCGTTATTGATAACTCCAGGAATATAACCCAGAGAGGATTCTGTTTCTGGGAATTTCCAAGATTTTATTAGTGTCGGAACTGCAGCTAGGGCATCAGATAATATTGCGAATAAAATAGAGATTTCAGTTCTTCTAGTTGTGATCCAAAAAATCAATGCCAAGGCAGACAAAATTCCACATACAACATCCAAGAGAGAAATTTTCCAGATTACATTGCGTTTGATTAAGGCTGTCACTAAAACCGGAATGCAAACAAAACCCGCCACAAGCACAGGTATTACAGACAAACCCGCCCCATCTTTTATTTGCAAAAAACCACCTATCACGGGAGCAAGAAACCACAAAAACCACGAGACTAAATTGGGTTTGGTGTTTCCACGTATGATATCTCTCACATAAAAAGAAATACCCACAGAGCTGATTAATATTGGCAGGTACGCTACTTGTTCCGGAATCATATTAGATTCCCTCCTTCTTGAGTTCTTCTATGAGCTCACGAGACTTGCGAGATATTTTAGTTGGAAGTTTTATATTGAGCTTGATCAAGATGTCTCCACGCTTGCTTCTGTCATGAGGTACACCCTTGCCTTTGACTCGCAAGATTTCATTTACTGTCACACCTTCTGGGATGCTGACTTCCATCTCACCATCTAGAGTTTCTATTTTGTATTTTGTGCCTAGGAGTGCATCGGAGAGTTTCAGGTTTAGGTTCATGACTAGATCATATCCATCACGTTTGAATACAGGGTGTGGAGCTACGTTTATTTTTATATACAAGTCTCCGGCAGTTCCTTTGAATACGGCTTCACCCATGCCAGTCATACGGATCATTTCACCGTCACGGATTCCAGCTGGAATAGCGATAGATATCTCTTCTTCGCGACGTAGCACGCCCTTGCCCTTACATTTATCGCAATGTTCTTTTGGCACTTCACCAGCACCGTGGCAGTCTTCGCAGACCTTGGTACTAGCGATGTTACCGAGTATGGTTCTCTTGGTTTCTCTGATTTGTCCTTGGCCGTTGCACTTTTTACAAGTTTCCATCTTGGTTCCGGATTTGGCGCCAGAGCCATGACAGGTCAAACATGAAGATGTTTTGGTAATTAAAATTTTTCTTTGTACTCCAAACACAGCATCACTAAAAGATATTTGAATCTCAGTAGAGATGTCTCGGCCACGTCGAGGTTGATTTCCGCCCATACCACCGCCAAAGAAATCACTAAAAATGTCATTCAAATTTCCAAAATCAAATTCTGCTCCACCGTTTTGAAATCCACTGAAGTCGAAACCACCAAAGCCTTGTCCGCCTTGGAATCCACCACCACCCATATTTTCAAAACCAGCTCCGAACTGGTCGTATTTTGAACGCTTGCCGTCATCAGAAAGGACTTGGTAAGCCTCGTTTACCTCTTTAAATTTACCTTCGTCGCCCTCCTTCTTATCAGGATGGTATTTGTGCGCCAGCTTGTAAAAAGCCTTCTTTATCTCGTCTTTGGACGCGCCCTTATTTACACCCAGAATGTTGTAATAATCTTTACTCATAACTACTTTATATCATAGGTTCAGCTTCCTGTGAAGATTCGTCTATTTGTGTGCGTGACTTGCCTTCGATGATGGCTTTCTCTTCTGAACTTCGGATGATTGTGGCTTCTTCTTCAGCTATCAACTGTGCTGCAGATTCTTTTGGAATAGAATATTTTCTGCGAGAAGCGGCTATGATTTCATCTCTATATGATGGATGTGGTGGTGGTAATACTCGCAAAGTTTCTGCAGAGAATGGATCATACGACTCTCCATCTATTGTCATCTTGATATAAAATTCTGTCACCGCGAGGTTTATCATATCCTTCACATCAAACAGCGGAGCGAATTCAGGCTTCAATTTTACTGCGTCTTCACCGCCGACACGGAAAGTAATAACTGAACCTACGTTTCCAAGTACAGCTTGGTGAACCTTGGGTATGATTTGCCCGACGTATTGGTGAGCGATGGTGAGATTTAGCCCGTATTTGCGAGCTTCGGACAATATGTTTTCAAAAGTTTGAGTGACTACGTTTTGGAACTCGTCCACATAGATGTAGAAATCTTTGCGTTCTTTTTCTGGTATGGCCGCGCGCTCCATGCCGGCTTGTTTGATCTTGGTCAAGAATATAGAGCCGAGGAAAGAAGAGTTTTCTTCACCAAGGCGACCCTTGGATAGGTTGATGAGGATTATTTTCTCTTCGTTCATCAACTTGCTGATATCAATTTTGTTTTCTTTCTGTCCGAATATGTTGCGTAGAAGTGGATCAGACAGGAATTGACCGAGTTTGTTTACTAGCGGGATGATTGCGTCAGTATCGAATTTTTCAGACCAGTCCGCGAATTCAATGGCGAAGAATCTTTTCACCATGTCATCTTTGATGTACTCCACCACTTTCTGTCTGTAATTTCTATCAGTCAACATAGAAATCATTCCGCGCATTGTGGCGTGAGGATAGTCTAATAGAGCCAGACAGGTAAATCGAAAAACGTGCTCTAGGCGAGGAGTCCAGTTCGCTCCGAATTGTTTTTGGAAAACTTCGATGAGTCCTTGGGTCAATTGAAACTTGAACATTGGATCCACGTTGGCTAGTGGATTGAATGAAGCTGGGAAATCAATATCGGAGGGCTCAATAATACAGACATCCTCAATGCGTTCTTTAGGAACATAGTCCAATATTGCATCCACTACGTCACCGTGTGGGTCTATCAAACAAAGTCCATGCCCATAGGTGATGTCTTGGCGGATAAAAAGTTCTAGGAGTTTGGTTTTACCCACTCCAGACTTTCCGATGATGTACATGTGGCGACGTCGGTCTACGCGCTTTACGCCAAAAATAAATTTCTTCTCTTCTAGGGAGGCCACATAGTTTGTACGTCCAATAAAAGAAACCTCTTCGGGTTTTACTTTGCCGAAAACTGGAAGCTCTGGTGGTGGCGGACCGTATTTAATTATTTGAACTCGATTTGGTTTAGGCATTTGATTTTGCAAATCACGTCGCGTAAGTCCTATAGGCGCGACGCTACTCTTATTTTACCATACTATCTAGTACACTTCTTGCTGGTAACATTTTTCGCAATAAACTATATCCTGTTTTTCGGTTGGAAATCCTGTTTTAAATTCCTCTCCGCAGTGCGTATCTCCATGGAAATGATTTACTTCGTTTTTATATTCCCCACTATCGTCAGTAGACCCAGCGCACATACATTTTCTATCGTATAGATTTATACCGAGGCGTAGTTTTAGGCGCTCCATTGTGCGACAAGCTGGACATAACGTTGGTAATGGTACACCAATTTTTCTGTAAAAATTTAATTCATTTGGAAGAATTCGAAATGCCTTGGTGCACCCCTGATTGCAATTCATCTTATGCGCACATTCAAAAACCTCTTTAGTAATAGTATCTTCTACCCTTGAAATATCGTTTGGTATGTCTTCGGCTTTTATTGTTGGTTGGTAGTCCTTGGATTCCATATCCTTCCAGCGGTAACCTTGGGCCAGTGCTTCTTCTTTGGTTAATGGAAAATATTCCTGAGCTATAGTTTCATTGTATGCCCATGGGCTAAATTCACCTGGAAAAAATTCTCCATATTTATAGATTTTCCCAGTTTTGTCTACATAGGGCATGGCATTCATGTGCGCAATGATTTTTGGAACTAGTTCATTGTATTCCTCTTTGGAATATTGTTTATTGAGTATGCAATATTGTTTTTTCTTTAGCCCAATACATCCAAAAATATTTTCTGAACCCCTGCAGGTCATAGTGTATTCAGTGTTGTGAGAAGATTCTTGAGTAAACCATGCAAATTTTAAATTATTTACACCAGATCCACAGGAAATAGATTCATATACAAGTTCTGCTGCGTCTCCCCAATTGGAATAATCATAACAATCTTTTGATCCAGGAGTTTCTTGTAAATACTGGCAGTATCTACAATTTTCACTTTCACGAACCAAAAAGGAATCTTGAACATTTTTGGAATTTGTGACATATGAACCAGTAGAGTTTTCGTTCTTTACACCTTGGTGGTTTTTATTTGGAAACTTATTCCAAAATTCTTGTGAATCTGCCAATCCCTTTTCAATACCTTCTCTGGTGTGGAGTTGGTAAGCCTTAACCTTTTCATCGTATTCTTCTTTTGTGCATTTTTGGTTGAAAAAATAGTGACTTTTGTTTCGTAAATTTACTGACCCGAAGCAATCTAGACATCCTTGGCAGTCACGACAAAACCACAAGTCGCTGGACTCCACACATTGAGAAGAAAAATGAGTACGGTAACACCCTGAGACCCAGAAACTTTGGTAGCAGGACTGTGACTTAGATACATGTGATACATCTACACAATCTTGTGTGGCATTGACGCTATTGGAATACATGCAATCCTCTGCGCCAGTTGAACCAAAAGTTAGGTAACAGTTTTTTGGGTCTGTGGCGTTGTTTACATATGGGCTACCTACTCCACGGATGACATTTACAGACTTGAAAGGAACTTCCAACATTAACTCATACATTTGGGTCAGAAACGGTTGGGACCAATCAATTTCTTTACCATAATCCATCGCATCCCATACATCTGAAATCCAAATATCTCTATCGTAGACCTTTACTGGTGACTCAGGGGCATACATAGAAAAAATTTCTTTTCCAGAATAATCGCATTTCCTTTTATAGAGTCCTCTTTCATTACGAAATAGCCAGCGTCGTTGAGCACGACACATTGGGCAGAAAGTCGGTGGTGGAACTTTTACTTTTTCGTAGAAATTAAAATCTTCCGAATCTATCGTAAAGTCTTTTTTGCAATTCTGACAGTTTCTGGTTTCAGTATTCATATAAATTTATTCTAATATTTTTCTTAATACATCTTCGGGTACTTCACGGATTTTCTTTGGTGCGCTTTCAGTAGAAGGAGCCGGTGTTGGGGTTTCAATTTTTGGTTGCGGAGTTGGTGCTGGTTTGGGTGCAGGTGGAGGAGTTGGGATCGGTGTAGCAATCGGAGCAGTTTTCGCTATCAGATCCTTTAGCTTGTTCATTTCTTCTGGCGTTGCAGCTCTGTCTTTTGTATTAGCAATCACCTCTTTTGGTTTATCCTTTAGAATATTTATTGATACGGGTGGTGGTGTAGGCTTGGCCACAGGGGTGACTTCTGCTACCTTGTCTCCACTCATTGTTTTATTTAGGATTTCTTTTAAAGCTGGATTTTCGTTTCTAGATTTGGGTTTGTCATGTGAAAAAACTTTCTTGATTCCAGAAAGAATTCCATCTTTTCTCTTTGGCTCTGAATTATTATTTTTAGCTGAGTGAGCATTCGCGCGTTCGGGATGTCTCTCACCAGTTTTTTCTTCTTCAACGTTTTCGGATTTGAATTCTATACCCAAGTCCGCAAGTGGTTTGTAGAATTTTGCATCATCTCTTTTGCTTGGCTGGTTTAGTTCTTTGCTATTGTTTACTTTTATTTCTCCAGATTTTATTTTTGCTACGCATTCTTTGCAGTATACTGATCGGCCCGGTTCTGGCTTGAATGGTACTGTCTTCTCTAGTCCACAAGCTGAACATATGATAGGGAACTTCCCTACTTCTCCACCGCTTCCTCCGCCTGATGGTGCGAAATCTCCGAGTGACATTCCACTCCAATCATTTATTTCTTTCTCCACTGCTTCTCTGGGTTTACAATAAAGCTCACGGGAAGATGCGATAACTCCATCTTCTACAGACTGGTCATTCTTCTTTGCCATCGGTGGCAGTGTGCGTGCAGAAAACGGACGTGAGGTGACGCCGTCTATCATTAGCTTCAAATATATTTTGTAGTTTGGCAGGTTCACTATGTCACTCGGGGTGAACTCTGGATCAAATTCTTTTTCCAAGAAATCTGCATCATCAGAACCCACTCGGAAAACTATCATCGTACCCACGTTGCCGAAGACAGCGTCACGCACAGCAGAGCTCTTGTCAGAGATAAGCTGGGCGGTGTATTGGTGCGCCACAGTCAGGTTTAAGCGGTATTTACGAGCTTCGGACAAAATACCGGCAAAGGCGTCGGTGACGAAGTTTTGGAATTCGTCCACGTATAGGTAGAAGTCTTTACGTTCATCTTCAGGGATACGCACGCGCTCCATGGCCGCGAGCTGGATCTTGGTGATAATCATACCTCCCAAGAGTGCAGAATTGTCCTCACCTATTCTTCCTTTGGACACATTCACTAGGAAAACTTTTCCTTCGTTCATGATGTCAAAAATATTTATTGTACTTTGTTGTTGGCCGACTACGTTGCGGATGATAGAAGTAGACAAGAATTGACCGACTTTATTTTGAATCGGAGCGATGGCTTCATTTCTAAATTTTTCTTGCCATGCCTCGTACTCGTGCACCCAAAAAGCCTTGATGACTGGATCTTTCAAGTTGTTTATGATTTTCTGTCGGTAATCTTTGTCTACTAGCATTCTAGGAATGCCGAGGAGTGTGGTGCCCGGAGTGTCTAGGAGCGCCAGAATACAATTGTTCAAAATGTATTCCATTCTGGCAGACCAAGCGTTTGCCCAAATCTTGGTGAATATTCCCATGAGTCCAGAGGCTACGAGGTGTTTGTATTTTGGATCAATCAATTCTAGAACGTTGAAGCCGATGTGGTAGTCCGTATCTGCTGGGTTGAAATATATGACATCCTTCACGCGATGAAGTGGAATAGCGGAGAGAACTTCTTCTACGAGCTCGCCGTGTGGATCTACCACGCAGACACCCTCACCATTTCGGATGTTCTGGATGATCATGTTGAACATGAGCACAGATTTACCTGTTCCAGATTTTCCGAGGATGTAGACATGCTGACGGCGGTCTTTGCGCTTGATACCAAAAAGAGTGTTCTTGTCTCTAAAAGTAGAGAGCCCAAGATACGTGATATCTCTGTTCATTGGTATTTCGGGAACGTCAGCCATATAAAGAGTATTTTACAATAAAATTAAGTTTTATGCCATACAAAAACTATAAACCGCCTGAAGAATACATTGGCGGATTCTTTCAAGCGGTTGATGACGCGGATATTCTTTTTTCGCACGAACGGAGTCCGGCAACTTTAACCCCGTTCGTATGCAGTCACTGCGCTAGACCATGGGTCGGAGTAGTGACCAGTGGATCTTGCGGATCTCTCCTTCCCACCCGTGTGGTTCGAGGCCGTCCTCCTTGTTCCACGGTCTGCGGAGTGGTTCGCCGTTGTGCAGGAGGGTGACAGCAAAATCTCCCCCCGTAAATGCCTCCTTCGAGAGTACAACAAAGTACCCCCTGCCGTAGGTGTCTACGAGATCTTGGTGAATCCCCTTGAGGTTCCATGGAACAAGCTCAGCGGGGACGAAAGTCACGGGCATCCATTCTTCTGGGTCGAGCTTTCGTTGCGACATCGCGAATCTCCCTGGAGGTGGTGGAACTATGTGGCTCTGTTTGTACTTTACAACATTATTTTTAATAAGCAAGAAAAGACCAAATACTTATTCTAGTTAAACTATTTACAATTCACAAATCACATATTAAAATAATAATATTACAAGTCGAATATTATAAATTAATATTTAACACTAAATATGAAAAAACTATCTAGGAATAAAGGTTTTACGTTGATTGAAATCTTAGTCGTAATCGGAATAATTGCAATCTTAGCTACTATAGTTATCATTGCCATTAATCCTTCTCGTCAATTCAAACAAGCTCGAGACACTCAAAGAACCAGCAACGTAAATGCCATCTTAAATGCAATCGGCCAATACGTAGCTGATAACAAAGGTGACTTACCTTCTGTGCCATCTGGTGAAGTAAACCAAGCTTTGTGTGATGATTTAGTTCCTATGTACCTGCCATCTCTACCCACAGATCCAAATTCTGATTCCAAGGGTTCTTCTATCACCTGTTCAGGAATTAGCACAAATGATGTTGGTTATGATACTAGTGTAAGTGGCGGAAGAGTTACTGTTTCTGCTCCTGATGCAGAACTTTCAACAATTTCAGTTACTCGCTAAATATAATTGATTAAATATAAATTTATTTAAAATACTCGGGTGTATTTAGAGACATCCAATCAAGGAGTCCACGCATAACCGACGAAGCACTAACAGTACCAGTACTTGGGCCAGATTCCATCATTACAGTAAAAGCATACTTCGGATTTTCGTATGGAAAAAATCCAACAATCCAAGAGTTAACTCTATTTTTTAAGGCACCCAATTGGGCTGTACCGGACTTAGCGGCAACCTCGACATAAGGCACATTTAACGCCACAGCAGTGCCGTAACTAACTGCTTGTCGCATTCCCTCGTGCACAACATCATAATATTCCTTGGGGATGTCTTTTGATAAGTTTCTTTTTTCAGTTTCAGTACCAAGAATAAAATGCGGAGTTAATAGTGTGCCGTTATTTGCAAGTCCTGCTACGGCACGATTTATCTCCATTGGTGTAACTTGAAATCCATACTGCCCTATCGAAGTGTTAAATGTATCTCCGAGCCTCCATGGATCGCCTTTAAAATTTTTCAACTTCCAGTCTGGATTCGGAATAACTCCATTTTTTTCATCGGGTAGATCTACTCCAGTCTCCTCCCCCATACCAAATAGCTTTGAATATTCTTCAATTTTCAAAACACCAAGTCCTTTTTGGTCTTCAAATCCTCCTCCGATAGAATAAAAATAAACGTCGCTAGATACTGCAATAGCCTGCTTCATATCTGTCCAACCGTGAGCCTTCCAGTCTTTAAAAATGCTTGGTTTATCTGGAAAATATGGATTCGGAATCGAGATTGAACCAGTAGATAATATTTTTTTGTTGGGGTCAATAATTCCCTCCACAAGAGCACCCAACGCAACAAATGGCTTTACAATAGACCCTGGAGTATATAGGCCAGAAATAGTTCTATCGAGAAGAACCTTCCTCTTATCCGAGAAGTAGCCGTTAATAACGCTTCGATCTTTTCCTTGAGATAAAACCTGGGAATCATATTCAGGATAGCTCGTGGAAACCAAAACTTCACCTGTGTTCACGTCCATTATCACCCCGGCTCCACCGGTAAATGAAAAATTCTCAGAAGCACTCTTGATTAAGTTGAAAAGCTCACCTTGAATTCTAGCATCCATCGTGGTAACTAGATCGTCTCCTCGCACTGGAGCATTGACTATGTTTTCTGAATGAGTTTTCTTTAGCGCATCTGTTTCCACTATCTTTGAACCATTCGTTCCAGTCATTTTATCATTGTATTGTTTTTCCAACCCGTCCTTACCTATAAACTCACTTTGCCAAAAATTACCCACTTTATCTTGAGCTGGATAACTAACATAGCCGAGTACGTGCGAAAATCCCGGTGTTTTGTAAACACGCGTCGGGAATACTTCTGCCCCTTCTCCTTCTTTTGTATTCCAAGCAAGCTCTATTTTATTTCTATCATAAATAATACCTCGATCAGCAAAAATTATTTGCTTTTCTAAAACATTATTTTCACTTCTTTGCAGATAAGCCTCACCTTTGGAAATTTGCAACCAACCGAGACGAACCCCAAACAACACCGTCAAAATCATAAAAAAAGAACCGAGTATAAATACAGTTTGTTTGGAAATTGGTTTTTCGATGCGTCCCTCAAATTGCTGACGATCAAAATTTTGCAAATTCTTTGAATCAAGAAAAATCTCGTCTGGTTCTACAAAGAAATTGGCGTTTTTTATTTTATTTTTTCTTAATAAACGTCTAATCATTTAGTTAATTTTTTATTATAGAATATGGATTTACTTTTAAAAATTTCAACTGCTGTGAGCATGGCCATAGATATAAGCAAAGAAATAAAAAGAATATCAGAAAATCTCCCTTCTGTAACTCCGAAAAGTAGATCAGAGAATAGAAAAATCACAACGGCCTCTATAAACATGGGGAAAGCCAACATGCCTATGAACGCCAACAATAAAGACACCCAAAAAGGCATGAAAATTATTGATAAAATCAACACCAATACTATGCAAATCCGAAGCGTCATATATCCATATTACACGCTTATTACTAAAATACAAAATTTCAGTAATTAGAAAAAGAACCTCCAGATAGAACGAAGTATCATAAACAAAGCTACAAAAAATAGGCCGTAGAATATGAACACATTATTGAAGCTATTCTTTCTAAAATCTTCCAGAAAATTTACAAACCATATGATCGGCTTAGACAAGAACCCGGGTGTATTTTTACCTACGATGGTTTTTATTTCTTCAATCTGTTTGTTGTTACCCGTGTTGGTATTTTTATTTTCTACTGGTGTTGTAGTAGTACTGGCAGTAGACTTTGTACTGGTGGCAGCTTGGGCAACATTTAATTGTGATACGAATATGAAAAGAAAAAATATAGGCAAAAATATAAAGCCAAACTTTTTATGCATATTTATATTATACGCCTTTATTTTTTTTGAGCTAGTATTATTTCTAAAGCAGATTTTCCTATATCTTTTCTGTATTGCATACCCTCAAACGCTACTTCTGGGACTGCACTATACGCCGTGTACAAGGCTTCTTTTAGACTGTTGCCTATTGCGCTAACCCCGAGCACTCGCCCGCCGTTTGTAAAATAAGTGCCGTCTTTTTTGGTCACCCCACTATAAAAAACAACGATGTTTGGAAAAAGTTCCAAGTCCTTAATCCCAGAAATAACTTTTCCTTTTAGGTATTCGCCCGGATATCCTCCAGACGCCAAGACAAGGTTGCAGGCATACATATTTTTCTTCCAACTTATATTTATATCCGAAATTTTTCCATCAATACTAGCATCAACCATGTCTAAGAAATCTGAGTCGAGCAAACGCATGTATGTCTGGGTTTCGGGATCACCTAAACGAGAGTTGAATTCGAAAACTTTTGGGCCCTCAATGGTCAACATTATTCCCGGATATAAACAACCCACAAAGGGTCTACCCTCTTCTCGCATTCCTTTTATGGTTGGTTCAATTATTTCTCTTTCAATACGTGACATCAATGCATCATCCACAAATGGTAATGGTGATATGGTGCCCATGCCCCCAGTATTTGGTCCGACGTTGCCATTGTGAATTCTTTTATGATCCTGGGCTGGTGGAAAAATTTTCCAATTTGTTCCGTCGGAAATAGCGTGTATAGAAATTTCTACTCCTTTTAAATATTCTTCAATCACAACTTCGTTACCAGAATTTCCGAAAATTTTCACAACCAATATTTTATGTAACGCATCCACAGCTTCATCTATTGTATGTGCCACAATCACCCCCTTACCGAGAGCTAGCCCACTCGCCTTCACCACCACTGGCACAGGACCATTTTCTACATACGCCTTGGCTTCTTCAAAATCTCTAAAAACCCGATAGCTGGCTGTCGGTATCTGGTGTCGTTCCATAAAATCCTTGGCGTAAGCCTTGGACCACTCTAGCTCACTTGCAGCCTTGCTAGGCCCCCATATGCGTAGTTTCTCCGCTTGAAAAGCATCTACGATCCCGAGCGCTAGTGGATCCTCTGGAAGAGCTAGGGTTAAATCAATTTTTTCTTTTTTAACAAATTCTATTAGGGCGGGTATGTCTGTCGAAGCAATATCTAAATTTAGACCTAGATCTGCGGTACCAGCATTACCTGGAGCAAAAAATATTTGCCCGGCTCGTTCAGATTGAGAAATCTTCCAGGCTACTGCGTGTTCCCTACCACCCGAACCTATTATCAAAATTTTTTGCTTATCTCTTGTCATTTAAACAGTGTAGTGTCTACTCTATGTCTTTGTATTCGTAAACATTCACTCGCGCTGGACGGATTACTCGCTCACCGAGTTTGTATCCTTGTTGAATGACACTGGAGACTTTGTGATTCATTTCTTTTTTATCAGTGGGAACCAAATCTATGGATTCATGCACACTTGGATCAAAGTCTTCACCAACTACACCCACTGGCTTTACACCGTATTCTTCAAAGATTCCATTCATTTGAGAATAAATATATTCCACACCCTTGCGCCAATTTGCATCTACTTTCTCCCAAGCTTCCTTGTTGGCAAAAGCCATATTGAAACTATCAGCCACGGTGAGGAATCTGGTAATTATTCGCTCGCGCATAGCTTCAGAGAATAGAGACTTGCGTTCGTCTTCTTGTTTTTTGTAGTTAGCAAAATCAGCTCGCTCTTTCTGCCAACCATTTAAATATTCTTCTTTTTCAGCCTTGGCCTGCTTCAAATCTGCCCTCAATTTCTTGAGAGTTTTCTTTAAGTCCTCTTCCCCGTCATCATTAAATTCAAATTCTACAACGTCGTCCTCTGTTTCCGCGTCCTCGGGTTTTTTAATTTCTTCGTCATTCATATGCCTATACTAGCACAAAAATACCCCTGTAAAAAGGGGCATTTTTGAGTAAATATTTGATTAACGCTTTGACCATTGTGGAGCCTTACGAGCTTTCTTGAGTCCGAATTTTCTTCGTTCCTTAGCTCTTGGATCTCTTTTAAGGAATCCTAAAGTCTTTAGGTTGTGTCGTAGTTCTCCATCGCTCTCAACCAATGCTCGGGAAAGTCCGTGTCGTACAGCTTCAGCTTGAGAATGAGTTCCGCCACCAGATACTTTAGCTTCGATAGCCCACTTGGTAACTGGCTTACCTTCGGTAGCACCTTTTACCATTGGATCTTGGATCAATCGGCGTTCACCTTCAGTCTGGAAGTAATCCTTTGCATCTTTTTCATTTACCACAAAGCTAGCCTTGGTAGCAGGGGTGATGCGCACTCTTGCAGTAGAAGTTTTTCTTCGTCCGACTGCTTCTATGTATTTTTCTGTTGATTTATCAGCCATATAAATATATTAATCTTCTATTGTTAAATGCTTCATCATTTCTCGGCGAAGCTTGTTGTCTGGAAGCATTTGGAAAGTCGCAAGCTTTACAAGCTCTTTCATTCCCTTCTTCTCAGCTGTCTCAGTACCTTTCAATATTCGAAGACCGCCTGGTATACCTGAGTATCGGGTGTGATAAATTTCTTCAAGCTTTCTTGCGGTAATTTTTATCTTGGAAGCATTTAAAACCTTTACTGGAAATCCGGAGTAAACATTTCGTTCAAATGTTGGAGATGTCTTACCCATAAGTGACATTGCTACTTCAGAAGCCACGCGTCCTAGAGTTCGTCCGGAAGCATCGATGGTCTTCAATTCTTTTTTGTTTACAGATACTTTTTTCATATATTATATAAATTCAATTACAGCCATCTTTGCTCCGTCTGACTTGCGGGCGCCTAATTTTATTACTCTGGTGTATCCTCCTTTTACATCTTTATATTTTGGTGCGATTACATCAAAAAGCTTTTTGGGTGCTTTACCTCGGCTCGCCAATTTTGCGATGATCAATTTTCGTGTAGCCACATCTCCTTTCTTTGCAGAAGTGATTAGCTTTTCGATAAATGGGCGAAGTTCCTTGGCCTTTGGTTCAGTAGTAGTGATTTTTTCACGCACTATCAAATTGAGCGCCAATGAATTCATCAATGCGATTCTCTGATTTTTTTCTCGTCCGAATTTTCTTTTGTTATTACCGTGTCTCATATGATTCTTTCAAATGCTATTATTCTTTTAAGTTCAGGCCGAATTTACCCAAAACTTTTTTAATCTCTGTGATTCCCTTTTCACCAATACCCTCTACTTCGAGCAAATCTTCTCGCTTTTTACGAGCAAGTCCTCCAAGTGTTCGAATATTTGCCGCAGTTAGGGCGTTTAGGGTTCGTGTGGAAAGATCTAGGGTGTCAGTGCGAGTCTTTAAGACATCAGTAAAATCATCAGACTTTTTGTCTTCCTTTGATTCCTTATCGTCTTCCTTTGCTGACTTCTTTACCTCTACTTCAACTTCTTCCTCCTTGAAATCAATGATAGCCTTAAGTTGGTTTATCATGATAGCGATAGATTGAGAAAGAGCTTCACGTGGAGAAAGAGTACCATCAGTTTCTATAGATATTCGTAGACGATTGTGGTTGGTCTTGTCTCCGACACGCATGTTTTCAACTTCGTAAGATACTCGGCGAATAGGAGTAAAGATAGCATCTACGGCAATAGTACCGATATCTACTTTATCTTTTTGCATTACTTCTTTGGAGATAAAGCCTAGACCTTTTTCAATCTTCAATTCTACTTCTAGGTTTACCTTGCCAGTGATTGAACAGATATAAGAATCTGGATTCAAGATTTGTACTTGACCACTAGTCTTTACATCAGAAGCAGTTACTTCTTTTGGACCCTTCACAGATAGAGTTACAGTCTGAGGCTCATCAGAAGCCATTTGAAATCGGAGTTTCTTTAAATTAAGAATGATTAAAATTACATCCTCTTTGATACCGTCAATAGTTTGAAATTCATGAGTTACACCTTCTATTTTAATAGAAGTTACACTCGCGCCCGGCAATGAAGAAAGAATAATTCTGCGCAAACTATTACCCAAGGTATGTCCGTACCCAGGATATAGACCGTCTATTTCAAATACTCCCTTGTTGCCTTCCTCTACAACAACACGAGGCTTTGAAGGCATAATTATTTTATATTCAGGCATATTTTTATAATTTTAAAAATCTTAATAATAAAGTTAACAAAAATTCTAAATTTATCTACTATAAAATTCTAGGACGGCGTTCAAGTCCAAGAAAGTTTCAATATTTTTTGGCTTAGCTAAGATATGACCTTCCATTTTTGGTATCTCAAAAGAAATCCATGTTGGAGCTTTGTAGTCTTTTAGTCGTTCAGTCAAATTTTCAAAAAGTTTTGAACTCTTAGAACCCTCACGAACTTTTACTACATCTCCTGGCTTCATAGCATAAGAAGGCACAGTCACGCGGTGATCATTTACGATAAAGTGACCATGAGAAACCATTTGGCGTGCACCACGTCGGCTATTTGCTAGACCCAAACGATACACAACGTTGTCTAGACGAGATTCCAACTCTTCGTAAAATTTCTCAGCTGTACCAGCACCTTTGATTTGAGTTGCCTTCTTCACATAGTTTGAAAGTTGGCGTTCTGTAATACCATAAGAAAATCGAATTTTTTGCTTTTCAACAAGCTGAGTTCCGTATTCGGTCAAAGCCTTTGGGCGCTTGCCCGCAGCTCCTATCTTGTTAGCAAGTCCACCTGTAGCAGAAAACTTTGAAGTCTGACATTTGTCATATACTCCAGGTCCAAGTCTGCGGCAGATTTTAAATTTTGGTTTTGATATCATATTTTTAAAAAATTAATTATTCTTTATTCTCTTTATACGCGTCGTGGCTTCTTAGCTTTTGGACCATTGTGTGGTACTGGGGTTGCGTCTTTGATACCGGTGACTTCTATGCCGTGGGCCATAAATGCTCTGATAGCTGGCTCACGTCCTGAACCCACTCCACGTACTACTACATCTGAATCTTTTACTCCCAATGCTGCCATCTTGCCACCGATTATGTCTCCGACTTTTGAAGCTGCGAAAGGAGTACCCTTCTTTGCTCCTCGGAATCCTAGACTTCCTGAACTTGACCAGAAAAGAGTGTTACCAACTTTGTCGGCAAAAAGAACTTTGGTGTTGTTGAAAGTGGCATCAATGTGAACAACCCCAGAAGTTATTTTCTTCTTTGGTGTCTTACTTGGTGCTGCCTTTACTTCAGGAGTTGCGGTAGCTGTAGATTCTGTTGTAGTTGGTGTTTTTGCCATATGATTAATTTTATGTCTTTGTTTCTTTTCTCTTACCTGACGCCATTGTCTTTCTTACGTTTCCTCGGACAGTTCTAGAGTTTGTCTTTGTTCTTTGTCCTCGAACTGGCAATCTCTTCATGTGTCGGACACCTCGATAACTCTTGATATCCTTTAGTCTTTTTATGTTTGCGGCTACTTCTCTTTTTAGATTTCCTTCGATGGGAGTAGCTTCCACAATGACACGGATTTTATTTTCTTCATCTGGACTCAAATCTTTGGCTTTCTTGCCGTGATCGATACCAGCTTGGTCCAAAATCTTTCGCGCCTTCGGAATACCTATACCGTAGAAGCAGGTTAGGCCAATTTCAAGTCTCTTATTATCTGGTACTGTGATTCCAAGTATTCTCATATGATTATTGTTTTTGCTTATGCTTTGGGTTAGAACAGATCACGCGCAAGTGCCTCTGTCGGCGGACAATTTTACAGTTATCACAAATTTTTTGTACTGCTGATCTGATTTTCATAAATTTATTTGGTCTCTCGTCACAATATAGAGCAAAAACAAGGGAAAAACCCTTATTTTTCAATCTATCTGGCTATTCAAATGTTTCTAACAAACTAACATTACTATGATACACCATACTTAAAAAAATTACAAGCCCCTACAACCTTTTTATTATTCTACCTTTTCCGCCATACGGATCAAGGATAACTTCGACTGAATCCCCTATCAAAACCTTGATTCTATGCATTCGCATTTTTCCACCCAGATATGCCAGAAGTTCTTTCTCGTCATCACCCGAACCATCCATCTTTACTCTAAATAAAGTCGAAGGCAGGGCTTCGGTAACAATCCCCCTCGCAGTAACCAGTTTTTCATTTTTGGAATCACTCATTTGGTATCATTAATATAACAAAACTATAAACAAACGTCAAGGAAAATAAGTATATTTTGAGGCTAGTTTGGGTAATTTACAATTATTTTAATATCTTTGTTTTTTGTTGGAAGTGAGGTTTTCCAAAATGGACGAATCACGAGCTGAGCAGAGTCGATATTTTGATAAGATGACAAGATTGTATTAAAGCTTTTTTTGGGTTGACCCACGATATCTGAAATGAGCTTCTCTTCATCAATTTTCCAAACAACTCTCAAATTACCAGACAACGTAAATGCAATACTTTGTGATAAAGAAGTTAGACTATCTTTGCTAACCAAAGACAAGGTTAAGTCACGGATGTTCTTCAAGTAAATCTTACTAGCGTCTTCGTTGGGTAAGATTTTTTCAGCAATTTTAGCCGTAAGTTTCTTTTCATCAAACAAGAATCCAGAAAACGTTCCGGACAAGCTGGCCACGGCAGTATTGTTTGAACTAGGAGTCAATTTTAGCTCATCATTGTTTGTATTAAAGAGTGCCCCATCTTTGAAAAGCACAAAACCACTAGGAATTTGCTCTTCGGCTTTAGCCAACAACTTACTTTGCAGTACGGGCTTGAGTTTGGCTATGATGCGAGCCTTGTCTGAATCAGACACATCACTGGATTTTCCCTTAAAACCACCAGTAAGGTCACCCTTGCTGCGGGCATAAAATTTAGCGTATTTAGGTGTACCCTTGAAACCAAAAATTTTAAAATCTAAGGCGGTACTATTGTACTCAGCACCTGCTTCAGATGCATATATACCGACTTCAATGGATCCTGGGGTAGTTCCCTTCATTCCTGGTACAGTAGTTTTGGTGGTGGTTTTGTATAGCTTGCCATTTGAACCCTCTAGTCTGGTATCTATGGACAAAGATTGGGGGCTGGTACTAAATGCATTGTATAGAACTACTTTACCTGTAGCCTTCACAGCCACATCCTTTTCTTCACCAGCAGTTACCGTCTCGTGTTCTTCTCCAGATATGACCACAACATCAAAAGGCAATCCACCTTGGTCACTGTCTTTCATGGCGGACAAATCCAAGTTTACATTTTGATCTTTGATTTTTGGACTAACGGTTATTTTTGCACTAGAGAATAAAAACGAAAGTGCGAAAATAAGAAAAAGTGCGGACACTCCGGCCACCATCCACAAAGCAAACCTAGACTTATCGGGATCCTTGTATCCACCCACATCATTAATAGAAGCAAACCGACTCTCAAAACCAGAGTATTTTGGTCTCTCTAAAATTGTTTTTTCTGGGGTTTTTATTATTTTCGGTGCTTCTTCTGGTTCTTTGGCTTTTTCTACTACAGGGGGTGGAGTATAAACTGGCTCAACAACTTTTTTGGGAAGAGATATTTTGATTGGAATTTTTACTGCCTCAGGCACCTTGGGTGCGCCCACTGATTGCCTCTTCACCATGTCTTGAAGTAGATTTTTAGCCATAGTTATATCTTAACAAAGAAAACGATTAATATAAATAGATTCTATGATCAAAAATGGGTCACGAGCTACATCGGGATTAAAGTTTGCCGCACTATGTAGTACTTCCGCATTCAAAAATATAATTTGAAAATTGGATTCAGTGAGTGTGTATTGATTCAGCTGATCACTCTTTATCGTTTCTCCAAAAAATCCAGCCATCTCCTTGTCCACACTTACAAAAATTGTTGAAGGTATGGAAATATCATTTGAAATAACCATCAATGATGCTTGGAATTTCTGCAACCACTCCTTTTTCAGTTTAGCTATAATTGGTTCAAGTTTATTTTCAATCGCTTCCTCGGCGTGCCCATCCTTGTATAAAGACAAGAGGGATTTGGCTTCTTCTAGAGAAGTATTTAATTCAGAAGCGACTCCACGAATTATATAATTTGGACCAACTGGGAAAGAAGTTGAACTGGTTAAAATATCTTTTTTAATTATTGAAACATCTGTAACCTCCCCGCCTATGTCTATCAAGACGAAATCCTCATGATGAGCAAACATGTCGCGCGCCACAGTATATGAAGCCATGGCGAAAGAAGAAAATTTTATGTGCTGGCAATTCAAGTTTTTACATACAACTTCTTTTATTTTTTCCAAAACCTGCTCACCACTCATAGAAATAAACATGACCATCTGTAGTTCAGTAGCCTTTTGATTATAAGGATTGTCTGTAGCGTAGCCATTCAACATGGTCTTCATGTTTTTGAGCTCAATTGCCACAATCTTGTCTTTACTATCCATATATTTCTGTAAATGTTGCTCCTCAAACAAACTTATTTCTTTATCAATAAGACTGTCTGCGAGCTTGGTGTTGAAAACAAAAGGAGCATTCTTTTGCATATTGATGGTGCGAGTTTGTGAAGCATACCAAGGCGAAGACAACACACAAAAAATCTTTTTCGGCATTCCGAAACCACTTTTTGAAATTTTAGCCGATATGATTTCTAGAGACTTGGTAGTTAGAGACAGAAATCTATCTGCATCAATATCTTTTTCTAACAATATAGGTTCTCGCACGGAGAAAATAATTTTTGGAACACCTGATTTTTGAATATAAAAAAGTGCTCCTCCAGTAGAAGATGAACCAACATCAAAAACCAGGACTAGCTCTTCCTTTTTTAATGTGGAAAATATTCCTGAAAATATGCCCATGGCTTAATTATATCACAACAAAACAGCTTTGATACGTCTAACCCCAGCAGATACAGCTTCTTCTTTCTGTATTTTAAATGTTCCTATTTCTCCGGTATTACCGACATGTGGTCCACCACAGAATTCTTTGGATATTGGATTACCATTTTCATCTTCAATGAAATAAACTGACACAACTTCTGGATATTTTGCACCAAATTCCATTTCCGCGCCGAGTTGTTGCGCTTCAGCCAACGGCATCTCTCGACGGATGACATTTAATTTTTGAGAAATTTTATCATTTACCCAGGCCTCTACTTTTTGTTTTTCTTCATCCGTCAGCTTGTGATCACACATGAAGTCTATACGTAGTCGCTCTTCGGTTATGTTACTTCCCCGTTGTTTTATATTTTTATCTACAATTGTCTGCAGTCCTGCGAGTAATAAGTGGTGGGCAGTATGAAGCTTGATAGTTTTTGGTTCATGATTCGCTAGTCCACCCTTAAACATACCCGCAGATGAAGTCTGGGAAAGCTTTTGGTGATCTTCCATTTTTTTATTAAATTCTTCTAGGTTTATGATTTGATTTTTCTCTTGAGCTAGCTCTAGCGTCAGCTCTATTGGAAAACCATAGGTAGTAAAGAGAACAAATGGATCCTCCCCCTTTTCAAATTCTTTAAGTCCATGCTGTAGAGTAATTCGAAATTTATTTTCTTCTTTTTCTATTTCCCCCTTATCGTCTAGATCATAAATTCCCTTATAAATATTTTTTATTTTCTCTATTTCCATGGATAGTGGATTTGTAGATAGTCTCACCGCACGGCGAATCAATCTGCGTAAAACATAACCTCGGCCAGTGTTACTAGGTACAGCTCCATCGGATATCATAAACAAAGCAGCTTTGACATGGTCAGCTATGATACGGTCCTCTTTGGTTATCTCACCATTAAACAAATCAGTCTCGTAGACATTCTTTTTATTTTGCACAGTAGCGAGCAAGCGCTCGAGCCCCATCCCTGTATCTATGCCCAAAATATCTAGCTTTTTAAGATTGGCTTCACCTTTATCTAGTTTCTCCCTTGAACCATCACAAAAATACTCATTGAAAACTACATTCCAAATTTCTACATCGTCTCCATTGGCATTCTTACAATATATTTCAGTGGTTGGACCACATGGACCGGAGTCCCCCGTTGGACCCCAGAAAACATCACTACCGTCTTCGCGAATATCTTTTACTCCAAGCTCTGTCCAGATAGATTTAGACTCATCATCTCTAGGAACCACACCTTCACCTTTATAAAAAGTTACGAAGGAAATTTCTAATCCTAATTCTTTGGTTATAAAATCATGCGCATAAGTTATCGCCTCTTTTCGTCCGTAGCCACCAAAAGAAAAATTTCCGAGCATTTCAAAAAATGTGAGGTGCGTATCATCCCCAACTTCTTCTATGTCTCCAGTGCGGATACATTTCTGTGAAGTGGTGACATTCTTGGAACCAAAATCTTTTAAGGCGTTATCAGGTGCAGTATAGTAGGGTTTGAATTGTTGCATACCAGCAGTGGTGAAAAGCACTGACGGATCATTCTCTGGCACCAATGAAGAAGAAGGAAGTATTTTATGCCCCCTTTGTTCAAAAAATTTTAAAAACCTTTCCCTGACTTCATGTGACTGCATATTTTTTGATTACAATTTCGGCTCACCCATATCTCCAGACATTCGGCGAATTGGCTTTTCCAATAAATACACAAAGATAAGTATAAACAATACGAGCACAGTAGCGATAACTGCCAAACTATAAAATCTAAGTCCAGAAGCCATACCAATCCCAGCTGTAACCCAAAGACCACCCGCAGTAGTGAGTCCAAGCAATCTAGGACCTTGAAGCATTATTGAACCAGCGCCAAGGAATCCGATACCCACCACTATTTGAGACACAATCATGGTTGGATTTAGTCCAGGTAAATTAATATACTTTGCAGTCATGGCTTCAGAAATAATAACAAATACGGCAGCACCGAGAGACACAAGGGCATGAGTCTTCATACCAGCCTCTTTATGGACAATAAGTCTTTCCACGCCTATGGCCATACCCAGACCCACTGCTATCATTAATCTAAATATAATATCGCTATTTTGTGTAAAAAAGTTAAACATATATACTGATTATATAATAACTCCCCCACCTAGGCAAACAGCTTTATCGTAGACCACACAGGACTGACCAGAAGCAACCAGAACAGGCTTGTTGAAAATTACTTCAGCTGTATCCTTGCCTGTGATTTTAATTTTACATGGTAAAAACTCTCCGTGGTAGCGGATTTGCGCGGTATAGTCTTTACCTTCTACTGGAACTTCCGAAATCCAATTTGTGTTTTCAATAACAACAGAAAACAAAGAATTCTTCGAGCGGAAGGTTCCGCCCGCAGGGTGGAGGAAAGCCGAAGAATTATTTGTTTTCTGTTGCGATACTATGAGAGTATTTTTATTCAAATCTTTCGCCACTACATAGTACGGTTTATCATTGGGACTTTTTTTAGTAATGGTAAATCCGTGTCGCTCCCCTAGTGTAGAAAACACAACACCATTGTGCCAACCAATTTCTTCACCTTTTTCGTTCCCCGCAGACGGGGCAAGCACCACCTTACCTTTCTTTTCTTTAATGTAGTGTTTCAAAAATTCCTTTAAATCCACCGCGCCCAAGAAGCATATACCCTGACTGTCCTTCTTCTCGGCTACTGGTAGCTTGAACTTGGTAGCAAGCTTGCGCACCTCACTTTTCTGGAATCCACCAACTGGAAATAAAATTTTACTGATTTGTTCTTGGCGAAGTGTCCAAAGGAAATAACTTTGGTCCTTGCTTGGGTCAACAGATTGAAGTAATGAAATCTTCGGGAATGATGAATTTTTTCGGATTACTCCAGTCCTTAAAGCCCGAGACTGGAACCTTCCCCGTGCAAAATTCACCATTCCCTGCGACTGGGCGTAATGTCCCGTCGCCACATAATCTGCACCCATAGACAGAGCCTTCTTGAGAAAGGCGCCGAACTTCACCTCCTTGTTGCACATAACATCAGGGTTCGGAGTTCTACCCTTTTTGTATTCAGAAATCATATAATCCGCAACTT
Source organism: Minisyncoccota bacterium (assembly GCA_017991915.1). Classification (GTDB taxonomy): domain Bacteria; phylum Patescibacteriota; class Minisyncoccia; order Phycocordibacterales; family UBA9973; genus UBA9973. The sequence continues at coordinate 32,887 of JAGOPQ010000002.1, forward strand.
CTTTTTTGTAGACATTCTCAAGGTCAAAAGTCAGAAATGGAATGTCTAAAAAGGCTGCCACTCGCATAGCGTCTCGTCGTTCTTCTTCTTCGTTACACTCCAAAAAATCCGGGTGCCAAGTCTTTATAAAGACACCCACCACTTCAAAGCCTTTTTCTTTTAACAAGGCGGCCGAAACAGCGGAATCCACTCCACCCGAGAGCCCAACAAATACAACCTCTTTCTTCATATTTTTACTTTATAGATTCATCAGCTTTTTGTAAAGCGCAAAGGTAGCTCTAGCGTCAGACAGTGCGGTGTGGGCATGAGCGTTAACTATACCAAAACGAAGACACATTTCACGTAAAGAAAAATGATCAAAACTAACATCTTTGTGAAATTTTGCCCAAGCAATGGATATGGTGTCTAGTCTGTGATAGTGCATAGTATTTTTGATTTTAGTTTTAGAAAAAGCATACTCCAGAAATCCAGAATCAAAAGCCACGTTCTGGCCAACCATAATACAACCCTCGGTTTTTACCGCCAAAAATTCTAAAGCCTTTTTAAGAGAGACAGCATCAACCCATTTCTCCTCACTGTAGTGGCTGATCTTTAGAGATACTTTATTCGCATCCTCTATGTGCTTGGGTTTTATTTTTAATTCAAATTCTTCGATGACTTCTAACCCTGGACTAACAATCACGCAACCAATCTCAATTATCTCGTGCTTGGTAATATCAAGTCCAGTAGTTTCTATATCTATAAATGCTAAATTGTGTTTTCTCATTTTATTTTTTTAAATATTTTGAAATATTGGCCTTATGCTCAGTAAAGGTTTTCGCATAATGAATTTCTCCATCCTTATCATGCAAATAATATAAGTATGGCGAGCTAGTTGGGTGAATAGTGGCCTTGATGGATTCTAGGCCGGGATTACATATTGGACTCTCCGGCAAACCTTTGGTTTTATAAGTCTCTGGCGCAGCATCCACTTGGAGTGGCATACCCAAGCTTATTCGGCGCCACAAAATACCAGCTATGATTCTACGTTCTTGCCCAGTTTTATCACCCTTGGCTTCACGTTCAATAATAGAGGCCATGCTGATGATATCTTGTTCGCTTTTCCCAAATTTAGTAAATTCTTCGCGAAGTGGCGCAACCTTGCGTTCAAAGTTGTCGCTCATGGATTTCAAAACTTCGACTTCATCTGATCTAGTAAAGAAAAAGTAAGTATCGGGGAAAAGATACCCTTCTTCGGCGGTAGCTAAAAATTTAGCTTTATCAAATGCAGACAATCTGTCTTTGTAAGTGTCGGCAATCATTTCATTGTCAAAACCTTCTGGTATCACCACCTTCACTGGGGCTAGATGACTTTCTCCCCTACTCATTCTTCTGGCAATCTCAAAAACGGATAGCTTGCTTTCAAGTAAATAATCTGAAGAAACCAAATGTCTCTCACCACCATAAGCAATCATCAAAGCTTCAAAAGTGGTTCGTGAGCGAATTATATTTTCTTCCTTAAGTTTCAACGAAGCTTTTCTCAAATTCATTCCTGGCTCAATGCTGACGATTTGACCTACTGGGAAATTTCCAGGCACACTAAAAAACAAAAAGTAAAAAGCCCATAAAAATGTTATGGCCAGCAACACATAAAGTGCAATTTTTTTTCTAGAAAAATTAAATGAATCCATAAATTATGTTGGCAGGTTTGTTGGCGGCGAAGCTTCTTTGGATTCAATACGTTCAAGTGTAGGTACTTTCAATATCTGTCCTGGGAAGTGCCAGAGAGTGGCTAGCTCTTCGGTATTCATCACAAAAGTATGCGGATGCTTATATCCTGGAAAGATAAACGGTGATATCGGCCAAAAAAGAGGAATTCCGTCCGACAAAAGCGTGTGCCTCATTGGTAAGTGGAAGAAAGAACGCTCCCGGTACTCGGTCAACATTCTGTCAGTTATTTTCAAAACCACATCAGGGGGTGTAGAGAAAATTCCACCATAAGCATCACCCTGAGTAGAGTTAATACGCTTTAGTCCATTCACGTCAGGCGCAGCATATTGGCGAAAAATCAAACGTAAATTTCTTCGGCTGTTTAGATCATACACTTCTTTTTTGGCTATATACATGGCTCGTATACCGGTATCAAAACCAACCTTGGTAACCTTGGTAGTCATTTTTTCAAGGGCTCGCTTTAGGAAATCTGGCGGACGTATTTCCACTCTGGCATCTGTACCCAACTCTACACCCTTACCCTTTATGGCTGTATAATCTTTCAACATATTAAACATTTCGTGTTTGGATTCTTCCACCCAATCATGCCTGCGGAACCAGTGTCCAGCAGTACGAAAAGTTTTCTTGGAAGGAGTCACCACAATCTGCACCCACATTTGTTCTCCTTTTTTAAGAGAAGCAAAAAGCTCTACCACTGGAGAAATCGGATCAACTTTAAATTCTTCCTTTGGATCTTTGTCAAGTCCGAAATCCACATAAGTTTTGATTGGGAAAGCTTCATGTTTTTCTAAAGCAAATTCACAACCCCAACCCATCCAAGAACTTGTCGGAGAAATTTCATCTATGGCTAAAGTATAGTCCTCTACTTCTTTGACTTGAGCTTGTGGATACTGGGCGTACATTTGAGTTTCGATAAGACCTTTGACACGTGAGGGTGTGCGGATGAAGAAATGCACTTGCCCATCTATAGATGCAATTTCTAAAGAAAACCAAAACCACACAGCACCCTGCCAGAGTTCTTCTTTTCCTCCCTTCACACTAAAGTGGTACAGGGCATTGGTTATAAAAAGCTCCATGGCTTTCGGTGAACGCAAAACCTCACGCGGAGGAACTACTTCTAAAACCACGAATTCAATACCGGATATGAAATCTTGGCGAACATAATGAATCCAAAATTTAAAAGTTATGAACGCCAAAAGCACCGTTCCGGCAAAAGGCAAAAGAGCTAGTAAAACTTTGTAAATAAAGATAAGAATTGGCTCAATCATGCTGCTTATATTTTAACACAAAAAACCACTCGAGCGCGAGTGGTAAAAAGAAACTCTTTTTAAACAACTATTTAAGATGCAGGAGTATACAGGCCAGACTTGTTTTTCTTGAAGTACTTAGGATTTACAAGGTTAACTAAAATTGTATTTTTCTTGAAATATCTTTCTTTCATTACTTTTTCTACTATATCGTCTTTGGTCATTGGTCCTTCTCGCTTTAAGATGTCGCGAATTACTTCACGAGCAATTCCAGCTTTATAACCCCATTCTGCCAAAGCATACATACCACGTCCAACCAAGATAAATCTTGAGTCTTTAATGAGTTCATTGTGGCAAGTAGCATAGTGAGTCTTGCGTCCGAAAGTTTTAGAAATAGAATCAGCAACTTCTCGGAAGTGCATTGGTGAGCCATGACGTCGCATCACGAGGAAAGCATAATCCTTTACTCCACGAGTTCGGATATTTGGTGAACTAGCCTTACCCCATTCACCAAGAGGATTCTTGGAAATAGTTTTAGACATAGCCAACCATCGCTTAGCGATTTCTTCGTTCTTGTAATGATCAGAAACATCTTTCAACTGATCGAAGAATTTCTTTATCATCTCACTCTCAGGCACTAGGTCTTCATCAGACAGACTTGAGTAGAGTTTCTTTAGGGATTCGTGAACCTTTACAGCAGTTTCATCGTCCACACTCCAGCGAGTATGAAAATGGTTGTCCTCTCGGTGCTTTTTAAATGCATCACCCAACTCTAAATAAAAGTTGATGTGGTTTTGAGTAGCTTGATCTTTGGAAATATGATGCAAAAATTCATGTTCAGAAATAATGCCACCAAGAGAAATTATCAATTGTTTGATTTCTTCAAAAACTGCTTGCTCTTTTTTATAAGCATCAGATTTTTTTATAGAATTTAAAGCCGTATCCTCTATTTGTCGGACACGCTCTCTGGTGATGTTGTATTTTTTACCAATTTCCTCAAGAGTTTTTCGTGCAGAGTCTGGAGTTAGTCCGAATCTGCTCATAATCACGTCACTAGCGCGATCTTGGAGATGAGAGGTTATTCTTTTTGTTACTTGTTTTGGTTTGAAAGTTATTTTAGACATAATTTTAAGAAACTTACTAGTTCACTCGTAAAACTCATCTCAATCTTGCTTATATATTATACACGCATATTCTGGTGTGTCAAATTTAGCTAATTCTCAAGAGCACTATTTTGAACGTTCAGCTTTGGTTCTAGCTAGTTCGGTCAAATATTTTTTGCGAAGTCTTACTGATTTAGGAGTAATCTCTAAATACTCATCTCCGCTCATCACTTCTAGGCCTCTTTCGATGCTCAAAGTAAAAGCAGGCTTTAAAAATAAGGCTTCATCGGTACCGGAGGCTCGCATGTTTGTCAGCTGTTTACCCTTGGTTGGGTTTACAGACATGTCTTCGCCCTTCAAAACGTTACCAATAACCATACCTTCGTATACTTCGGTTCCGTGCTCTATATACATAATACCACGTTCTTGTAAATTTGCAAGTGCAAAGGCTACAGCCTTACCTGGAGCCATAGAAACCATGGATCCATATTCTCGTTTTTTGATCTCACCTGCATACTCTCTAAATCCAGTAACGCGTGAGGACATGATTCCCTCCCCCTTTGTATCAATGATAAATTCACCTCTATAGCCGAGTAATCCACGAGTTGGGATGTCGAAAATAATTCTAGCGATACCTTCTTTCTCTACCATATCTTTCATTATTCCTCTTCGCTTGCCCATCTTCTCGATAACTCCACCGGAAGACTCCATCGGTACATCTACCACAAGTTCTTCATAAGGTTCAGTCTTCTGTCCATTTTCTTCCTTGATGATTACTTCTGGTTGTGAGACCTGCATTTCAAATCCCTCGCGACGCATATTCTCAAGTAAGATAGCTATGTGTAATTCTCCGCGTCCATAAACTTTAAAGAAGCTTGGGCCAGATTTACCGCCTTGGTCTGGAGAGAAATCAATCTTGAGTCCCACGTTTATTTCTAATTCTTTATCTAGTCTCTCTTTGAGTTGTCTTGAGGTCACGAATTTTCCTTCCTTACCGGCAAATGGAGAATCGTTGACCAAGAAGTTTAGAGAGAGTGTTGGCTCATCGATAGCGATAGCAGGCATGGCTTCTACGGTGTCATCTTCACATAGAGTTTCACCGATATAAATGTCAGGAATACCAGCAAGTAGCACGATATCCCCAGAAGTAGCTTCAGTAACTTCTTTTCTGGCAATACCTTCAAATGTAAATAGCTTTGTAATTTTTGCTACGCGGTTTCCATTTATGCCCTTTACAAACATAGGCTTGGTGGATGAAATTTTTCCAGAATAAATTCGAGCGATACCTAAACGTCCCAAGAAGTTATCATACCCAAGGTTGAAAACCTGAGCAGACATTTTGCCATCTTCGTTCTTAGAAGCTGGGGGGACTTTTGCCAAAATCAAATCAAGAAGTGGAGATAAGTCAGTTGACTCATCACCTAGATTCTTGAAAGCTTTACCTTCACGTCCGATAGCATATATGGTTTCAAAGTTGGCTTGCTCTTCAGTAGCACCAAGCTCAAAGAATAATCCGAGAACTTCTTCGTGCACGCGGTGTGGATCAGAAGCTGGCTTGTCTATCTTGTTGATTACTACGATGGGCTTCAAACCAAGCTCCAAAGACTTCTTCAAAACGAATCGAGTTTGTGGCATTGGACCTTCCACTGCATCAACGAGTAGAAGCACAGAATCAATAGCTCTAAGAACTCGCTCTACCTCTGAACCGAAGTCCGCGTGGCCTGGAGTGTCCACAATGTTTATCTTCGTATCTTTGTAATAGATAGAGGTGTTTTTAGAATAAATAGTAATACCACGCTCCTTTTCTAGGGCGTTTGAGTCCATGGATACACCCTCGTCTGAGAGCATTCCGTTTTGTTGCATTAGTGCATCGGTCAAGGTTGTCTTGCCGTGGTCCACGTGAGCGATAATTGCGATGTTTCGAATCTGCATTTTATTTGATAATTTTTAATATTAAAGTAAACAAAAAATCCCCGTGGGATTTGATTTCATAATAACATACTTTTTAGAAAACAACAAATGCTGTCGGTTTATGACTGCTCACTGAGTGAATCAAAGTATTCTTCTATGCTAATTCCTCTATTATAGATGTCTGATGCGACTTCTGCACCAACGTATCTATAGTGCCAAGGCTCATGATCGTAACCAGTAATGTCGGTCTTACCCTTAGGATAACTCAAGGCAAATCCATATTTGTAAGCATTAGTTCTCAACCAGATTTCTTCTTTGGTGTTGTTGAATCTATCACTCGCGCTCACATTTTTTATAGAAGCTCCAGTAAAATCCAAAGCTGTACCGAGCTGATGTTCAGAGTGTAATGGTGCGGCAACTCTATTCTTTTGTTTTTCACCCCTTAGCTCCACCCAGGCATCGTAAATAGACTTTTGAATTTCGGGCCGACGAAAACCGGAAGTAACGGCTAATTCAACATTTTCTTTTTTAGCGTCTCGAAACATCTCTCGAAGAGACGTAGCGATATACCCCTTCACACAGACTATTCCCATGGTCTTGGCTCCATACGAGATATCAATCAAATTTTCTGGAATATAATTCTCGGGCAAAGATTTCTGCTTGTTTACGTGAAATAAGATTTGGTCTGGGGATATATCACCCTCTCCTTCTGGGCAAAGCTCGGCGAAATATAAACCATTCATAATTCCCCTAGTCGCTCCATCCAATTTACCAGTTACGGACAGATTATTCTTCTTTTGAAAATTAGAAATGCCTTCGGCTGTCAGTGGACCGAATTTTCCAGTAATGTTTGCACCGCTAAAATTCGGCAAAGATTTATTTAAAGCATATTGGAGAAGTCGCACATCTCGGCCAGTATCTCCGATGGCCAAATCTTTGTTTAGGCCGCCTTGCAACTGCCACTGTGTAACCGCATTTAAATTTATACCGATGACTTGAGCCACCTGGGAACTGACAAATTTATTCAACGAGGGAAGAGTGAAAAAAGTCAGGGCAAAAATTGCCACAATACCCAAACCTGAATATAGAAATAATCTTTTCATTTGTGCGTCGGGAAGGATTCGAACCTTCGGAGCCCGGAGGCGACAGATTTACAGTCTGTTGTAATTGACCACTCTACCACCGACGCGTGCGTATAAAATACCACAAAAAGTCATTTTTTGCATCTTTTTTATACGTTTTCTATATTGTTTAGACTGAATGCTTGGAACGAGGATGAATTGGACTTTTTATTTTTCCTTTTTGATTTTCTATCACTAAATCGTTTCCTTTTACAGTGACAACAACGGTATCACCTTTCTTTACTCCGTTACTGATTATATAAGTCGCCACGGGATTTAAAATCTTGGTTTGAATCAGACGGTTAAGTGGTCGAGCACCATAGTGCGGATCATAACCTTCCTTGGCAAGATATGACATCGCTTCTTCGGAAATTTTGAAAGCAATACCTTTTGACAACAAACGGTCTTTGACCACTTGGACACGTAGCCCAACTATAGTTTTGATTGCTTCTGGTGGCAAAATATCAAAAAGAATAATTTCATCTATGCGGTTCAAGAATTCAGGACGGAAATGATCTTTCAATGCCTCCATCACCTTGCCCTTCATGGCACTGTAGTCTTGCTTCTCTTGATTGTTTGAGAATCCGATAGCTTCCATCTTCTCTACGAATTGTGAGCCGATGTTTGAAGTCAGAATAATGATTGTATTTTTGAAGTTAACGATTCTACCTTTACCGTCAGTCAATCTACCTTCATCAATAACTTGGAGAAGCATATTGAATACTTCTGGGTGAGCTTTTTCAATCTCATCAAACAGCACAACAGAGTATGGTCGGTGACGTACAGTTTCGGTGAGTTGCCCCGCTTCATCATAGCCCACATATCCAGGCGGAGAACCGATAAGTTTGGAGATAGAATGTCGCTCCATGTATTCAGACATATCTACACGAATCAATGCGCGATCGTCATTGAACATAAATGAAGCCAAAGCTTTAGTGAGCTCGGTCTTTCCCACTCCAGTCGGTCCTAGGAATATAAATGAACCGATTGGTCTGTTTGGATCACTGATACCAGCACGAGAACGACGAATCACATCCGCCACTCGGCCGATAGCTTCATCTTGTCCGACGACTCGCTTCTTGAGCTCCTCTTCCATTTTTTCCAACTTTTCTCTCTCCTCTTCCAACATCTTGGTAAGTGGAATTCCGGTCCAGCGGGCCACCACCTCAGCGATATCTTCAGCGGTGATTTCTTCTTTCAAGATTCGGCGAGATTTTTGCAATTTCTTTAGGCGCATTAATTTTGTTTCCAATTCTTTTTTTAGTGTTGGAATCTTTCCATAACGTATCTCAGCAGCACGAGACAAGTCTGCTCGCATCTCGGCATTCTCCGCTTCTACTCGCATAATCTCCAGCTCTTTTTTTATCGCTCGAATTTCCACGACAATATTTCTCTCGTTTTGCCACTTGAGTTCAAGCTCTTTGGTCTTCTCAGAAAGATTGCCGATTTCTTTATCAATATCTTTTACTCGGCGCTTGGCGTCCCTGCTGTCTTCACTTTCTTTCTTCAAAGCTTCTTTTTCAATTTCCAAACGCATTATTTTTCTATGCGCATCTTCCAAGACTGGAGGCTTGTTTTCAAGTGCAATTTTCAAAGAAGAAGAAGCTTCATCTATCAGGTCCACTGCTTTATCTGGCAGAAATCTATTGGTGATGTATCTGGTAGACAAATTTACTGCCGCCAAGATAGCGTCATCAGTAATACGAACACCGTGGAAAAGTTCATACTTCTCCTTGAGTCCACGCAATATTGCAATAGCGTCTTCTGTTCCCGGCTCATCTATATACACGGGCTGAAAACGTCTAGCCAGAGCTGGATCTTTCTCAATATGTTTTTGATATTCTTTTAAGGTTGTCGCACCGATCGCTCGCAATTCTCCACGAGAGAGTGCTGGCTTCAACATATTTGAAGCATCCATCGTACCTTCTGCTCCACCCGCACCGACGATAGTGTGGATTTCATCGATGAAAAGAATTATTTTTCCGTCCGCGCGTTCGATTTCTTTCATGATACCTTTCAATCTTTCTTCAAACTCTCCACGGTATTTAGTACCAGCTATTAGTGAACCGAGGTCCAAAGATACCAGCTCTTTATCTTTCAAAGATTCTGGAACATTATTTTTGGCAATTTGTTGAGCCAGTCCTTCCACGACAGCGGTCTTTCCAGTACCTGCTTCACCTATCAAGATAGGATTGTTCTTGGTGCGACGAGAAAGAATTTGCATAATGCGCATGATTTCATTGTCACGACCAATGACCGGATCAAGTTTGTCTTCTTTGGCTAGCTTGGTCATGTTGCGAGTGTACTTTAAGAGCAAGCGGAATTTTTTTGGTTCACCAACATCAGTGATATTTTGACTGCGTAGTTCCTCGAGCACTTTCAGCACAGAATCTTTGCTGATTCTAAATCGAGATAAAATTTCTCGCGCTTCACCAGCGACTTCTAGCATGGCGATAAATAAATGTTCAGTGGAAACAAAATCATCCTTCAGATGTTCCGCCAATTTCGCAGAATGTTCTATGACTTGGGCTAGGTCTGGATTTAAATAAATCTGATATGAAGGTGAGAGTGTAGGATTGGATTCTGGTGCTTCGATAGATTCCAAGATGGAATCAGTTAGTAGCATGGTATCAATCTCCAATTTGTCTAAAATTGAATTCACCATACTCTCTTCTTGCAAGAGTAGCGCCGCGAGTAAATGCGAAGATGAGACATGGTTTTGTCCACGTTCAATAGCCAGCTCGTGAGCTTTCTTGATGGCGTCTTTGGCTTTAGTTGTAAATTTATTTAGTGGTGGCATGTTTGGTTTTATACGATAATTATTGAGCTTTTGGTGCGTTAAGCGCGGTTAGTGCAGTATTGATATCACCAATAGATGCGAAAGATACAGATTCTCCAGATAGAGCCACACCGAGCGCTTGACCATCTAGATTGAGGACTATCCCCCCACCATCTCCTCTCGGCACGGTGAGGTGGTCGTCTCCTTCGTAGATAGAAGAAGAAAGTGTAGTTCCCAATATGATTATTTTTTGACCTATTTTCATTTTACTCAAATCGCCAGCGGTTGGAACAGTATAAGCAAGTTTATTTACAGGGTCTAATGGCTCACCAATTTTTAGAAAAGAAAATCCACCTTTATCGGATGCAATAAACTCTGCTTTAAATTTTCCGCTACTATTTTTTACATAATATTTTTCTTGACCAGGTGCCATACGTGCATCCGTCACCACGATGTCACTATTGGACACCGCAAAGGCTCGGCCCGCTGCGAGCTCCATCTTGTTTCCTTCTAAATCATATCCGTCTTTACTCAAAGCAAAAACTGCAGATTGATTTTTCGCTAAAGCATCAACAATCAAATCCTCTTCCTTGACCACGACAGTATTCACTGTGGTCTTACCTTCCACTTGCTGAATTTTTTCAATAGTCTGTCTGACCACATTGTTTATAGGCGCAGTCACAGACTGCGGAGCCTGTTGCATCAAGGTCACCGTGGTGATACCGGTTGCAATAGAGGTAATAAAACTAAGGAGTATTGCAAGTAATATTAATTGTGATTTGTTTAAGTCTTTGATATCCATAGCTTAATAATACCATTTTTCTAATTTTTTCAAAATTTCAGATAGTGCTTTGATTGTGTCATCAATATCTTTTTTAGTTGTTTCTCGGCCTAGTGAAAAACGAAGGGATCCATCTGTATCTTTTAGATTTGGATTGATCGCCTCTATCACATAAGACGCCTTACCGTCCCCACTCTTACAAGCACTTTTTGCTGAAGCCATAACTCCCCGAGCAGAAAGTTCTATGACGAGTAGGTCGCTGGGAATTTTCGGAATCGTAATATTTACATTGTTGGGCAATCTATTTTCTAAATCTCCATTGATCACCAAATTAAATTTTTGTAATTTAGAAATAAAATAATCTCGCAGTTTAGTTACGCGCGCAACTTCTTTGTTTTTTATTTTCTCGGTTTCAGTCATCACTTGCGCTAGTGCCATAATGCCAGTGACATTTTCCGTGCCTGGTCTTAGTCCTCCTTCTTGCTCCCCGCCCCACATGATCGGCTTGATTGGTGTGCCACGCTTTACATACAGAGCACCGACTCCCTTCGGGCCATATATCTTCGCACCATTCCAAGACATCATGTCCACACCCAGACTCTCTACCCTGATCGGTAAATAATTTACAGCCTGTGTGGCATCAGTGTGGAAAAGCGGAAATTTTACAAGGTTCGACCTTGTAGAGTTTTTTCGGTAGTGGCGTATTTCTTTAGCAATTTCACGAATGGGTTGAATCGTGCCGATTTCATTGTTCGCATACATGACACTCACCAGCACAGTATCTGGCCTTATAGCTTTTTTTATTTTCTTTGGATCAACAATTCCATTTTTTTCTACCGGCACAAAAGTAACACTGCCTACGTGTTTACATGTCTCCAATACAGACGCATGCTCAATGTTAGTAGTAACTATATGCCCTTTGGTCATACCTAAAATCGCCAAGTTGTTGCTCTCAGTGGCACCTCCGGTAAATATGATTTCATCGGGCCTAGCATCTAGAATATCCGCAATCGTTCGTCTAGATTGCTCGAGTTTATTTTTTTCAATCACCCCTAGTTCATGGATGGCACTCGGATTGGCTTCTTCTCCTCTCGCTCCAGAAGCTACATCCAAGTAAATTTTCCTTATTTTGCTTGGCTTTTTATTTTGTTTCTTCGTTGATTTCGGCATAAAAATAGTATATATTGAAAGCGTATGAATACAAAGCTCGAACTGGCTTTTTTTATTTTTATAGCAATTGCCATACTGGTAGGCGCTATTTGGGTATTTATTACAGAAAAGCGTCTAAAAAGATTTTTCCTCGGCAAAGCTGCCAAGGATCTAGAGGAAACTATCACTGCCCTAGAAGACAACATCGTAAAATTAAATTCTGCTAAAGAAAAAGCTGAAGCGAATATAATTGAGATCAATAACAAATTAAAGAAAAGTATTCGTGGAGTGGAAACTATCCGATTCAATCCATTTCCAGATCAAGGCAGCAATCAATCCTTTGCTATCGGCATGTTAAATGAAGATGGTGACGGTGTCGTGGTTTCTAGTCTATACGCCAGAGAGCGAATGAGTGTATTTGCAAAACCCGTCAAAGGTGGCAAATCCGAGTACGAACTTTCTGATGAAGAGCGTGATGTTTTGAAAAAAGCCGAGGTCAAGTAGTTTGGAAGTAAAAGTTATGCATAAAGAAAAAACTGAAAAATTAAAAATAGAACGCCCACCCGTCGTGGTAGTCATGGGTCACATTGACCATGGTAAATCTACACTCCTAGACTATATCAGGAAGACAAATGTGGTGGAGGGTGAAGCAGGTAGTATTACCCAGCATATTTCGGCATATGAAGTTGTACATAAAGATGAAAAAGGAGTAGAGAAAAAAATTACCTTCCTGGATACTCCAGGACACGAAGCATTTTCCAAAATGCGAGAACGTGGTGCCAACATCGCCGACATCGCCATCTTGGTAGTTTCGGCTGAAGACGGCGTAAAACCACAAACAATTGAAGCTTACAAAACCATCCTGGCCAGCGAACTGCCATATCTAGTGGCTATAAACAAGATAGATAAGCCAGGCGCAAACATAGAAAACACCAAAGCAGGGCTAGCCGAGAACGAAATATATTTGGAAAATTATGGGGGCAAAATTCCCTTCGCTGAAATTTCAGCCAAGACTGGTGCCGGCATAGATGACCTCTTATCCTTGATTTTGATTTTAGCTGAACTTGAAGACTTCAAGGGATCACCTGATGAATGCGCGTCTGGATTGGTGATTGAATCTCACTTGGACTCCAAGCGCGGAATCCAAGCCACCCTCGTAATCAAAAACGGCACCTTGAAGAAAGGAATGACCGTGGCGGTAGATGGCGCACTATGTTCTACTCGAATCATAGAAAACTTCAAGGGTGAGATGATCGCTGAAGCTACATTCTCCTCCCCTGTCCGACTTGTGGGATTTGATAAGACTCCGACCATTGGCGCAGAATTCAAATCTTTTGAGAAAAAGCGAGATGCTGAAGACTACGCAAAAAATTGGCAATTAAATAAAAATCAAAACAAAGACCTCTCTGCCAAGGTGGCCGAAACAGATAAAAAAATAATTCCTATTATCTTGAAGGCAGATGTTTGGGGATCTATCGAAGCTATTGAGAAAGAAATCGGTAAGATAAAAAGCGAGAGCGCGGAATTTAGAATCGTCCAAAAAGGCGTGGGTCCTATTTCTGAATCTGATATAAAAAATGTCTCCGATGGTGAGAGTGCGTTGATTGTGGGCTTCAATGTGAAGGCCGACAAGAGCGCTACGGAGCTCGCTGATCGTAACTCTGTATCTATAGCTTTCTTTGACATCATCTATAAGATGACTGAATGGCTAGCCGAAGAGATGGAAAAGCGCCGACCAAAAATCGAAACCATAGAGACTACTGGCCGGGCAAAAATAATCAAAACTTTTAGCCGTACCAAGGAACGTCAGATCATTGGTGGAAAAGTAGCTGAAGGAACTATCAACCTCCAAGGCGTGGTCAAGATTGTCCGTAGAGATTTTGAAATCGGACGAGCAAAGATCGTAAATCTAGAAAAAGGCAAAGTAAAAACTAGCTCTGTCATGGAGGGCGATGAATTTGGCATGATGGTTGAATCCAAAATCGAAGTAGCCCCTGGTGATATGATTGAAGCCTTTGCTGTAACTCAAAAATAATAATGTCTCAACGCACTGACAAAGTATCTAGTCTGGTCAAAGAGCTCGCCGCTCAATTTTTGGGACGCGAAAACAACGGCACCTCATTGATCACAGTGACTTCTGCTGACGTCTCCCCTGACCTAAAACGCGGAACCATATATATGACTGTGCTTCCACTTGATAAAGAGAAGACGGCTTTAGAGTTTGCGAAACGAAAAAAGGGCGACCTGCGGGAATTCTTAAAAAAGAATATGAATACCAAGGTGGTGCCTTTTATTGAGATAGAGATAGACCAGGGAGAAAAGAATCGTCAAAAAATTGACGAACTGCTCCGAGAAAGCTAGGATTATATATTATTAGGCCTGGTAGCCAAGTGGTAAGGCATTCCTCTGCAAAAGGAATATACGGCGGTTCGATTCCGCCCCAGGCCTCAGGGTTATTTGATAAAATAATAGTGATGAACTATAATTGCCCGAGTGGCGGAATTGGTATACGCGCACGACTTAAAATCGTGTCTCGCAAGGGATGTGGGTTCGACCCCCACCTCGGGCACTTGTTTGTGAAGTAGAAGAATTGTTTGTTTGCGCCCATAACTCAGCTGGTAGAGTAGCTCCCTCTTAAGGAGAATGTCCCAGGTTCGATCCCTGGTGGGCGCACAAAAGTACCGATGTACTTTTTGCGAGCCGCAGGCACGACGGTGCCGAGGCGGGGCCGCGCAAAAATTCAACAGAATTTTATGTGTGGCCACAAAGCATGGATGTGTGTTAACGTAGAAATATGGGCAAGTGGCGGAATTGGTATACGCGTTAGTCTTAGGAACTAATGTCGCAAGACTTGAGGGTTCGAGTCCCTCCTTGCCCACATATTTGAGGTACTTGACTTTTGTGTACGAGTATGCTATACTATTAGCATATGAGTAAAACAATAACAACAATTAAATACGGCCTAATTTACACCTTAATTTTATTAGCTATTTTGGTCCTAGGCGCTATTACATTTATGGCAAGGGAAGCGAATGCTGATGAAACAGCTACTTACCAAGCCTACAATAGCCAGCCTTGGGTTGAGAATGAAGCCCCACTAAAGAACCCTACTCCGGTAGTTAATTCCCTTAGTCCAAATTCTGCAAACTTGGGATCTGGTTCTAGAAACGTAACTATCACAGGAAGTGGATTCGTAAATGATTCTGTGGCTCGATGGAATGGTTCTGATCGTCCAACGACTTTCATAGATAGCTCTCACCTTTTGATTTCTCTACGAGGTACTGACATGACTGGCTCAGCTGGTAAATACATAACAGTGTTTAACCCTGAACCAAAAGGAGGATACTCAAATGCATCTTTCTTTACTATTAATGGATACGTAGCTCCAGCAGGAAGCAAGGCTACTACTACAAAGAGTTCTACTAGTACTTCTGGTGCATCAAGCAAAAGTTCTACTGGTAACAATTCTGGAAGTGTTCTAGGTGCTGATAACTCAAACAATACTTCAACGAACGACAGTTTCAACTCTCTGACTTCAAATGCTTTGTTTGGTGCAGGTACTTTCCTACCTTCTGGTATCATCCAATGGTTACTCTTCGCAATATTTATCCTACTTGTAGTGATAATTATCAGAAAGATTTTCTTTGCAGATAGATATCATTCTACTCCACTAAAGCACGCTTAATACCAAGCAAATCAGCTTGAAATAGAACGACAAAAGTCAGCCCGAGAGGGTTGACTTTTGCGTTATATTGTGATACAATATATAAGTACTTTGGTCTTTGAAAATTGGTTGTAAATGAGCGATTTGTTCGCCGAGTAGCCCTACCCTGCTTAGGAATCCCTAGAGCTTTTGGGCGAACAAATCGTTCACACAATTCACTACACGCGCGCCACAAGGCGACGCACTATGCGCCCCCGGCGCGGAGGAGATACACAAATGCCTACACAAGACAGCACCTGGGACTTGGTCCTGGGGGGTGTCATTACCCTCATCCTGCTCATCTTCAGCATCACTGCATTCCCGTCTGGAACGGGATTTCTCAATGAAGTATTCTATCTCTTGTTGATGTGCATCCCCTGGGGATGGCACTTCACAGGGTGGAAAACCACCCAGGTGGGTTTCCGCTCTCAAGCTCTTTTGTTTGGAGCAAGGGTGAACTACTTCATGGGAGAAGGCCTTCACTACACGCCATGGCCAGCAGGACGCAAGGAAGTGGATTGCAGGGAGCAGGTGTTAAAGCTGGATCCAGTCAAAGCTTTCACAAAGGGCCGAGACGGTACTCCAGATGAAGTTGGACCAGAAGTGGAAGTGCAAGCAACCGTCACCAGAAGAGTGACGAACCTGCATGAATACTTCGACGTCAACGAGAAGGATATCAAGCAGTGGCTTGATGACACTCGCGACGAGGTCGTGCGCCACAAGGTTTCAGAGAAAACCCTGAGCCAAGCCCTCACTATGGGCTCTACTCTCGCAGTGGAGCTTCATTCAGCTCTGCAGGGGAAGAGTCATTGGGGAATCGAAATCACTGGGGCAGCAATACCAGGTATCGCTCCGACTGACGAGAAGATCATGAAGGACCTCGCACTCAAGGAGGGCGAGGAACTCCAGCGCACTGGACAGCAGATCGAGGTAAAAAACTTTACCGAGATCATGAAGCAACTCATGGACGCTGGGTGCTCTCGTGAACAAGCCTTTGAACAGGCCCAACTCACGATCAAGAAGGCCACCAAGACGATTGACTCGAAGAGTCTGGTGGTTGATGCCACAACCGCATCCATCTTCGCAGGAATCCTCGGAGGGAAGAAGCCATGAATAAGGCTAGAAACCCTGCGTGGATTGCGGGGTCAATCGTTGGCATGTTGCTGGTCGTGATGGTTCTGGTCTTCGTCTTCACTCGTGGAAGTTCGAATTCAACACGAGACGACAAGCAAGACACCGGCGGTCAGTCGGCGGGAACTGCAGCGGACACCGTGTATATGGCGCCGCGATTTCGGACCATGCGGGTGTTTGACAGCATTCCGCCCGAAGGCATCCGTCTTTATCTCCGACAGGGGTGGCAAGACTTCCCTCTGGGTGGAGCTATCACGATCCAGATGATCAACGAATCGGGAAGCCCTGTTGGTCCAATTCTGCATGATGAACCAGGTGTCCAACATGACTTTGGATTCCAACCCGACGGACTTTACATCATCCACGCCGACCCACAAGGGTCACGTAGGGGGGTAAGACTTTACAACCAATGGTAGTTAAACGATCTGCGCAATAATGCGCAAAGGGGGCGGACTCAACATCGAGTCTGCCCCCTTTCACGTTTTAATTCCTTTTTACAAACCTTTATCTATCTTTATCTTGGAGGGTAAGTGGGATTATAACCATCCAACTCCACTTTTCCAGTTTCCGGCGTTATTCCATCAACCTTTAGAGTATTTAGAATCAAATTCATGATTGCGAACACTCCCATCATAATAGTAAGACCAATAATTCCCCAAACCATGTGCATCTTGCCAGTAGTTTTTGCTTCTTCATTGTCCCCATTCGAAATGAATTGGAAAACTCCATACAAGAAGTAAACCAACGCTAGGGCGAAAAGCAAAGTGATGATTGGATTTACAATGAGTTTATTTATCTTCATTATAAACGAATCAAGATTTCCACTCGCAGCATACGCAATGTTTATCATAACTTACTATTGATACTTACTGCTTTAGATTAATAAGGAACTGTTGGGAAATTGATGTTTGTGGTGTTGTTTAGTCCGAAAGTGTTAGTAACTATTCTAACAAGACCCCACATACCTACGATAACCACCAAGCCGATGATTCCGTAAATCATTCGGTTTCTTCCAGTAGTCTTCGCCTCTTCATCACTAGCGATAACGAATTGAACTACTCCAAACACGAAGTAAAGTACTCCGAGGGCGATTAGAAATGGAAGGATTGCTCCCAAGATTTCATTGAACTTACAAATCAAACTCTGGATAGTTGTGATAGAACCACCAGTACATTGTGTAGGATTTTGACCAGTAACTTGGGCAAACGCCACCAATGGGGCATATCCTAGAACAAGACCTGACAATACGATTAATTTATTTTTCATAATCATTTTTTACTAATAATAACTTATTGCGACCCCCACCCGACTGAGTGACTTCAGTCATTCGGGCAGGTTTTAATAATTAATAATGTCTATATATTGTAGCACACAACTTGCAAGTCGTCTGTGAATTACTGACTTTTTAGCTGTGGAATGGCATATTCAATACCAAAGGTGGTTCCGACAATTTTAACCAATCCCCACACAGAAACCATCACAACTAAGGCGATAATTCCCCACAACATAAACTGTCTACCCTTTTCTTTCTTTGCCTCTTCGTCACTATTTATTACGTATTGAACAACACCCCAGATAAACATAGCCAAGGCTAGCGCAAATATAAGTGGAATGACAGATTTACTGATAATACAAATCACGTAATTAATCAAACTTTGCAAATTGGAATTCTTAACCAAACTACACAATCCCCCGCTTGAGGCTTGTACGATACCACTACTCAAATTACTGATGTCTGGAGCTTGATTGGCAATACCAAAAGTATTTACAACAATAGCAACGAGACCCCACATACCGAAAATCACGACTAGTCCAATAAGACCAAAAATAATTCGGTTTCTGCCTTCCTTTTTGGCTTCATCTCCCCCACCTATCATGTACTGCACCACACCCCAAACAAAGTAGACCACCCCAAGTGCGACAAGCAGTGGAATCAAGGCATTCAAGATGGAACCGAGCTTACACAACAAATCTCCAAAGTCGTTTACGTTTGTAGCACAGACTCTACCAGAAGAACCTTGGTTGCTGGAAAAAATAGTTGATCCACTACCACCTCCAAAGGTTCCGTTGCTGTAGCAACCAGTCGAAGTTTCCCACGTATCTGGTTCATCTGGATCACAGGGTAAGCCGAGTGCGTTTTGAGCGTTGGAAAAATTTGGTAAAATAGTAAAAACTAAAACTAAAACAAGTAAGAATGCTTGAGCTATTTTAAATTTATTGAAGTTTTTCATATTTTTATTAAGAAATTCCCAAGACAGTCTCAGAAATAAGTATAGCTATAGCCCAAGCCCCGAGCAATATAGCTGCGCCAATAATAGTGTACAACAGTGATTTTTTTGCAGTTTCTAATTTTTCCGAATTTCCTTGGGCAGCCACAAACAAGAATCCACTGTAAATCAAAGCTAGAGCAATGATGGGAATACCTATCTTTATTACTCCAATCAAAATGACTTGAATAAATTCTGGAATAGTTTTATATGGAATTGGGGGACAAATTGTGCCCGGTTCACAGGTAATACCATCAGCATAAATTGTAGTTGGTAAACTAAAAACAACAAGTAAGCTACTTATAATTCTATAGCTATGTTTCTGGAATAATTTCATAAACATATTGTATAACATATTAAAATCCAATCCAACTTCCATTATAACCCACAATCAACAATATTGTTCTAATAATTAGCCACGATGCTACAGCAATAACTAAACCCTTCACAACATCAACAAAAATACCCTTAGCTTTGCTCATGGACTCAGTACTACCCCCAGATGTAACCATCAAAACGCCAGCGTAAGCAAACATTATAGCAGCAATTGGTAGAGCCATCTTGAACAGTAAAAACTGGATAACTGTATTTATAAGATTCATAAAAGCATTAAAATCACAGTCACCAGGATTTGCTGATGTTTTACAGGGGACCAAACCCTTACCATCATAGGGTGTTTTTGTTGTAGCTGAAGAATTTGTATTCGTATTAGTATTTGGATTTGGTGATGGATTTCCTGTATTTATCGGAACAGCATTGTTTGGTGCTGGAGAATCTGCTACCCAAGTACCCCCATCAGCATAACATTGATCTTCTGGATACCCTGGAGCAGTAGCGCCTTGGGAAGCTAGTGAAGGTAAGGTGCATGTACCCAATGGAACTTGAGCGGAAGAGATATTGGAAAAACCAAAAATCAAAGCAAGCAACAAACTCGGGATTGATAATTTGGTAAAAATTTTTTTCATAAATTACAAATACTACTTGAGTAATAATAAATCTAGCTTTGAACTCGCGTCTCGTATGGCATTGTCGGCAGTTAAATTATTTGAAAGTACTCCGTCCACCATTCCTTTAAATATGTTATTCGTATCATCTGAAGATGGGTCCATCCAGCTACGTGCGTACAAAGCGGAAGGATAAAAAGTAGTATTGTATGCATCCACTTTTTTCACGGCCAACAAATCTCTTCTGGCTGGGGTCACGCCTAGCGTACCAGAGAGCTTGGCTGCAAAGTCTCCGCTACTCATCAAGCCCGCAGCGGTGATAGCGGTAGTTAAATTTTTAGAAAATGCAGATATGGCAATACCTGTAACCCGACCGGAAGTTAATTTAAAATTAGCATTTTTTATTTGAGGCAATGGCGCCACCATGAAATTCTGATTTGGATTTTTATTCACCAAATTTTGAAGCTCACTTGCGTATCCGAAATAAAAGGCCAAATTCTCTGCACTAAAGGCATCACTAGAATTTGAGAATGACCTATTCCATGAATATACGTTCTTCACTGGATCGGCAAAATCTGTATAAAATTGTAAGACACTAGCTAGGTCATACTTGCCGACTGTTTGATCAAGCGAGGAAACAAAGAAGCCCTCCTTTTCAGACACGATGGGGTTCCCGGCTTGCATAAACAATGCTGAGATTATTTCTTTGGCATGAGCTACGTTCACAAACTGACCCATAGCTACAGCACTCTTGGTGACACTATTGGTGGCATCTTTTTTGGTTAGAAGGGGCACCATATTTATCAAATCATCCCAATAAACCGGAGGATTCGTGATACCGT